>DATEDT010000017.1:0-100303 GCA_035281505.1 Aeromicrobium sp.
AGCGCTGCGGTCTCGGCTGCATCCTTCAGCACGTCGCGCGGCGATCCGGCGGTCAGGTCGTACTCGGCTTCTGGTGGGGACGGGTCTTCGGCGATGAGCTGATGCGCGGAATCGAGGATCTCCTGGCCGGCGGTGCGCCACGCAGCACTCGCTGCGACGACGATGTCACCCGTCACCAGCCGGTCGACACAGTGCACGACGCGAAGGCCGACGCCACGGGCCTTGGCGGCCTCGACGGCGAACTGAACGGCACTGGGCTGTTGGTCCTTCACGCCGACGACGACTGGATGCTTGTTCATGACGGTTCTCCTTCGACTGACGGGACGACGATGCACGGCGAGTGAGCGTGCCGAGCGATCTGGGCGAGCACCGGATGCGCGAACGGGAGGAAGTCGTCGGTGTGGCTGGACCGGCCGAGGACGAGGATCTCGGCCTCCGCGCTGGCGCGCAGGCATCCGTCATCGGCCTCATCGAAGAGGAACTGCCGTGTCACCACCACATCGGGGTACTGCTCGGACCAGCCAGCCAGGATCTCGGACACGGCCGCCCGCATGGGGTCGAGTTCCTCGAACGGGACGCCGACCGGTGCCACGTGCACGACGTGCAACTGACGGCCGCGGCGTTGCGCTTCATCGAACGCGAACCGCAACGGCCCGGCGGCCGAGTTTCGTGCATCGACAGCGACGAAGACGCCGCCTTCGCTGGCTGTGGGCCAAGAACCATCGGGGACCACCGCAACGGGTGCAACGGCATGCTTGAGAAGTCGTTCGGTGACACGCCCGCTGAAGAATCGTTCGAGCATCGATTCGGGGTCGGTTCCCACCACGACCAGCGAGGCTTCGGTGGCTTCATCCGCGAGCGTCGCGTAGGGCGAGTCGACGACCAGCAGGTAGTTGGCGGTCGGCGGTGCAGACGTTGCTTCGAGGAACGCCTTTGCGCGATCCAAGACCTCCTGGCCGGGTGCTGGCCAGGTGTCGCTCACCAGACTGACCGCGTCGCTGGACGAAAGCAGTTCGACGCAGTGGATGACGCGAAGGCCGACACCGCGGGCGGCCGAGGCGTCGGCGGCAAACCGCAAGGCCGAGTGCTGTTCGTTCTTCACGCCGACGACGACTGGGAACTCGGTCATGGTGCCTCTCCTTGATGTTGTCTGTAACCAGCATCGGACGAAGAGGGTCGTTTCGGCGACGGCCCCTCGGCCGGACTTTCAGGGGCCAAAGACCCGGACTCATCGGCCCTTGGATTCTTGGCGTCAATCCGGCTGGTCGCCGAGAGTGGGTGTAGGAGGTGGCTCCGATGAACCTCACAGCCATCGCATCGACCTGTATTGGCGTGGTTCTGGCCGGTATCGGGCTGGCGTCGTGCGCATCGCCGGAGCCGTCGCCGTCGCCCAGTCCGACACGCTCGACCTCGCCGCCGGCGAAGACAACGACGGTGGACGTCTACTACATGGTCGACACCCGGGTGGGCCTGCGGCTGGCGCGCGAGCAGCACGACGTGCCCGAGAGCCGTGCGGTTGAAGCCGCGATTGCTGCGATGATCGCCGGCGCCGATGACCCCGACTACACCACGACATGGAACCCGGACACCCGAATCCGCAGCGTGCGTCGACACGGCGGCGACGTGACCGTCGATCTCTCGGCTGACGCACGGCGGGCCAACGTTGGATCGGCTGGCGCAGCGCTCATGATCCAGCAGCTCGTCCACACGGTGACCGGCGCAGCACCGGGAACGGCTGAGGTGACGCTGCTCATCGACGGCGAGCCGGCGGGCGAGCTGTGGGGTGCGGTCTCCTGGGATGGGCCGGTGCGGCGGGATCAGCCCATGGACGTTCGGCACCTGGTGCAGATCGACACGCCGCGGGAACGATCTGTGGTGATGTCACCCGTGGTTGTCACCGGCGATGCGGCCGTGTTCGAGGCGACGCTGCCGTGGCGGGTTCTGGACCGCACCGGACGGACGGTGAGGTCCGGGGTCGCCCAGACCTCCGAGGGCCAACGATTTGCGCGCTTCCGGTTCGAGATCCCGCTTCCGCCGGGCAACTACACGATCGAGATCACCGAGGATGACCCGTCGGGAGGTGTGGCTGGCGCGCGCATGACCGACACCAAGACGATCGTCATTCGTCACTGACTGCGCGCGCTGAAGCCCGGCGCCGGAGCTCGGTCGACAATCCCGACACCGTCTCGTCCAGCGACCTGAAGGTGACCCCGAGTTCCCGCGCTGCGGCTGTGCTGTCTGCCGGTGGCGTGCGCGTGAGGTGGGTCATCGCGCCTGCGTTGAGGGTGCTCAACCGCTCCGGAAGAACCCGGCGCAGCGCGTCTGCTGCACGGCCGGCGCCGACAAGCGCCGTGCCTGGAACCTTGAGGTGGCGGACTCGCTTGCCGGTTCCGGCCTGGAGCGCTGCCGCCAGTTCAGACGCACCGACGCGCGTCGGTGCGACGACGAACCGGCGTGGCCCGCGGCGCGGTGTCAGCAGTGCGGCATGAATCTCGGCCAGATCCCGCACGTCGGTGACGTTGAAGGCCGACGTTCGCCCCGGGATGATGCCGATGCTCACCGCGGTCGCCATCGCGTCGCCGGCTTCGCCCAGGTGCCCGTGGGCCGCCGGGCCGAGGATGGCACCGGGATACGTGATCACGACTGGTGCACCGTCGGCCTGGAGTTCGCGGGCGTAACGCTCGGCGTCGATCTTCGACTGCGAGTAGCTGTCGACTGCGTGCGTTGAGACCCGGTCGGCGGTGATCACCGGATCGCCGGGAGTCCATATCGCCACCGTGCTCGAGACATAGATGATCGGGTCTAGACCCAGGTCAACCGCCTGCCCCAGCACGATCCGCGCTGATGCGGCGTTGTCCTGGTTTGCCCCCGTCGATGTCTTCGCGACCTGGACAGCCGCGGCCGCGTGGATGAGCGCATCGCATCCGGCCAAGGCCTCGCCGACGGCGTCCGGGTCGGTGATGTCGCCGAGGGCGAGGTCGTCCGCCCGGAATCCCACGGCCTCGGCGAAGCGGCGCGCCTTGGCGGCGTCCCGAACCAGCAGACGCGTCTGGTGGCCTGCGGCCTGTACCGCCTTCGCCGTCCAGGATCCGACGTATCCGGTGCTTCCGGTGATCAAGACCTTCACGGGAGACATCTTGTCGCCTCTCATGCGAGGCCTCCGGTTTGGGTAAGCCTTCGGCATGACCGCCGGGTTACCTTCTCCGTACTCCTTCGGCGGTGACTTCGGGTCACGGGTTGTCGGGGCGTCGATCCACGCCGGCCACGACGTCCGGCCCGAGGTCGCCGATCTCCTGGAGCTCGATGAGGCGACGCGGCTGCGCGAGGAGGACCCGCACACCGACCGGATCGCCGCAGGCTGCGACGCTCGGGTCGTGGCGCACCGGTCGCGGTTCGAGGTCGATCTCAACCGGGAACGGCACGAGGCGGTGTACCTCACGGAAGAGGACTCGTGGGGCCTGCAGGTGTGGCGTGACCATCCTCCCGCCGGCCTGATCGAACGATCGCTGCGGATCCACGATCAGTTCTATGCCGACCTTGCGGCCCGACTGGATCGGTTGGCGAGAGCGGGCCCGTTCGTGGTGTTCGACGTCCACTCCTACAACCACCGCCGCGACGGCGCGGCCGCACCGCATGCGCCGGCGGAGGGCAATCCGGACGTGAATGTGGGGACAGGCTCCATGCCGGAGACGTGGCGCGTCGTCGCCGACGCCTTCGTCGTCACACTGGGCCAGGCCGAAGCGGGCGGGCGAGCGCTGGATGTCCGCGAGAACATCCGGTTCGAGGGCCGCGGGTTCCCACGCTGGGTGCACCGGCGCTATCCGGACACCGGTTGCGCGCTGGCGCTGGAGTTCAAGAAGACGTTCATGGACGAGTGGACCGGAGTCGTCGACGAGGAGCACCTCGCCGACCTGGCTGCCGCCTTGCGGCGCACGGTTCCGTCGGTCCTGCGCGCGCTCGAGAAGGCGGCCTGATGGCTACGGCCGCACCCACCGTCGGCGACCGGGCGATCGAGCGGTCCATCGCCAACGTCGCGGAGAGTTTTCGGTTCATCCTCGATGTCACCCCGGTCAACGCTGAGGATCAGCGCCGAGCGTTTCTGCGCGGTGCGGTCGGCGAGCCGCGGTTCGTCTATCGCGAACTCGAAGACGACCCGATGGTGCTCGCGAAGGAACTGGCTGCAATCGATCTGGAGGCCGTCGAGGACGCTGCCTTGCGCGCGCTGCTGTCGGCGAAGCATCGCGAGGTGACGGTACAGCTTGAGATGCTCCGAGCCCGCGGGACGGCTGACTTCCGGCAGCTCAGTGAGGAGCTGTATGGCGCGGTCGGCGAGGACCTCAAGCGCGAGGCGGAGGCCGTATTGACGCGGGTGCCGCAGCCTGAGCGCAGGCGCGGCGCATGTGTGCGTGCCGCGGAGTTCGCCGACCTGGCCGAGGCCGAGCTCGCTCACTATCGAGCCATCGAGCCGGATATCGGTGCGCACGTGGAGATTCGGCCCGATGTCGCCGGCGTGATGGTCTCCAACAGCACCCTGCTTGTGAGTGCGGCGACGAGCATCGCGCCGGAGCGCGTCCCTGCCCTGCTTCAGCACGAGGTCGGAACCCACCTTCTCACCCAGATCAACGGCAGCTTCCAGCCGATCGAGATGATGGCCGCCGGCCTGGCCGGGTATGAGGCGACCCAGGAAGGCCTCGCCGTGCTTGCCGAGTTCATCGTCGGCGGGCTCTCTCGATTCCGGGTTCGACAGCTGGCCGCGCGTGTGCTCGCCGTCGACCGGATGGTGGCTGGTGGCTCGTTCGCCGCGGTGCACCAGGCGCTCGTGCGGCGCGGTTTCTCGCCCAACAGCGCCTTCACCACGACGATGCGCGTGTTCCGCTCGGGCGGCCTCACCAAGGACGCCATCTACCTGCGGGGTTTTCTCGACGTCGTCAAGCATCTGCGCGACCGTCGCGACCTCGACCTGCTCTGGATGGGCAAGCTTTCAATCGCGGAGCTTCCGGTGATCGAAAACTTGCTGGAGCGCGGAGTGCTGCATCCGCCGCGACTGCGTCCGCGATACCTGGAGTTCCCCGGCGCCAGCCAACGGCTGGACGAGGTCATGGCCGCCGACAACCTGTTCGGACTGATCGGGGATGTCGCGTGAAGATCGGGTTTGTGGTCAACGAGGTCGCTTCGGAGAAGCCGTTCTACACGACGGTGCGCTTGGCGCTGACCGCGACGCGCATGGGGCATCAGGCCTGGTTCATGGGGCTGGGAGATTTCGCCTTCGAGCCCGAGGGCTCCCTGTCCGCCATCGTGCGGCGCGCGTCGCCGAAGACCAAGTACAGCTCGTTGGAGGACTACCTGGCGTCCGTCCAGGATCCTGGCGCCGAGCGCCACCTGGATCTCGGGGAACTCGATGCGGTGATGCTGCGCAGCGATCCTGCCGACGACACCGGCGAGCGGTCGTGGGGTGGCACGGCCGGGATCGCGTTCGGGCAGTTGATCGCAGCCGCGGGTGTACCTGTCGTCAACGACCCGGGACACCTGGCCAACGCGCTGAACAAGGCGTACTTCCAGCACTTTCCGGACGTCGTGCGGCCGCGCACGCTCATCGCGCGCGATGAGCAGATGATCCGGGACTTCGTCGAGGAGCACGGCGGGCGCGCGGTACTCAAGCCGTTGCAGGGTTCGGGCGGCAGCGGCGTGTTCCAGGTGTCGAGTGCCGAATCGCCGAACCTCGGGCAAATCTTCGAGGCGATCTCGCGAGACGGCTATGTGGTCGCGCAGGAGTTTCTCAGCGAGGCCGGGAACGGCGACGTCCGCATGTTCGTCATGGGCGGCAAGCCGCTGATGCGCGATGGGCAGTACGCCGCGTTCCGCAGGGTCAACGAAGGCGACGACCTGCGCTCGAACATGAGTGCCGGTGGGAAGGCCTCCGCGGTGGAGGTGACGGACGAGATGCTCGAGATCGTGGAGATCGTCAAACCGAAGCTGATCCGGGATGGGATGTTCCTCGTCGGGCTGGACATCGTCGGCAAGAAGCTCATGGAGGTCAACGTCTTCAGCCCCGGTGGCCTGGGCAGCTGCGAGGAGCTCTACGGCACGAACTTCGCTGAAACTGTCATTGACGAACTCGAACGGAAGGTGCAGCGAGGCGAGGGGTCCGGCGGCGTTTAGGCGCCGAGGGCTCGCTCGCTGCCCAGTCGTGCGCGGCGCGCAGCCGAGTCGCCGGCGGCATAGGAGTGTGGAGCGTTGTACCCGGACGACCGTCGTCCGCCGCGCCAGGACCCACGGATGTTCTGTTTGCGCAGGATCTCGGCGAAGTAGTCCGAGACCTCGATCTCCTTCGCCTTGAGGGCCAGCGCGGTGGAGTCGGACAGCTCAGGCTCATCGTGCTGCACCGCGTCGGCGCGGGCGGCGGCGCGAGCGCCTTGCAGCCGCTCGCCGATCCGTGCGGCATACCCCTCGTAGAACGCCAGGCGGCGCGTGATCGTCGCGATGTGCGGCGTCTCGTCGTCCGAACGCAGGTGGGACTCGCAGTCGGTGACCATCTGGACGAGGACCGACTCGTACATCGCGGTCGTGACGTCGATGTCCGCCGGGAATCCGTAGAGATACACCCGCGTCGAGTCGAAGCTGATGAGCGGCCGGAGATCGTTGGCCGCGCCGATCGCCAGCAGCAGGCGGACGTAGCGCGCGAGCCCGCGTTGACCCGGTCGGCCGATGACGACCGTCCGCTCGGTCGGTTGTTCTCGCCGTTCGGCTGCCGCCGTGTGGGCGCGCGCCACGGCGAATGCGATGGAGTGTCGGGTGGCGAGCGACTGAGCCTTGGCCAGATAGGCCGCGCGCTCGTGCTCGTTGCTCGCTCGCTCGGCCTGTCGGAGGATCTTGGCCAGCTTGGCGATCGTGTCATCAGCGACGTGATGCTCCACCGACTCCAAGGCCTCGGAGGCGAACGCCAGGTGCAGCAGTTCAGCCCACACCGGCTTGCCGATGTCTTCGAGCAACCTGATGAACGTGGCTCGGAAGGGGGCGCCATGCCCGGATGCGTTTGGGCCGGCGAGGTGGTGTGCCAGCTCATGCAGGACCACTGATTCGCGCAGTGCCCACGCCCCGCCCACCTCGAACGGGGGGATGGAGAGCACCCCCGAGCCATACTCGGCCCGGGCATGTCCACGACGGGCGCGCACCCGGACGGGCAGACGCTGCTGGCCGCTGTAGTCCTTCGCGCCCTCGCGAAGGTGGTCCAGGACGCGATCGACGTAACGCTGAACGTCAGCCGGTGCCACGAACCGGGCTTCGGCCTCCGGCGTGTGGACGGTGACGTCGATGGTGACGGACGGGTTGGCGGTGGCCAACCATCGCTGAAGGCGGTCTTCGGCGCGATAGGTGGCCTGCCGATCGGGGTCCGAGATCGTCATGCGCCGACGGTAGCCGGACCGTCCGACACGGTCCGGCAGGCGCCCCGAGAGCGTGAATTCGTCCGGAATCGACTGTCGGTGGCGGCGTCTACGTTGGAGGTAATGGAAGCGACCATCACGAACCCGCCGACGCATGCCGACCTGGCCGACGTCACCCGGGCGCGTGCCAAGGCCGAATGGTTGGAGTGGTCCACATTCGTTGAGCTGGCAGATGCCGAGGAGGCCGCGGTCCGGTCCGGCGGGTCGACCGGGCCGTTGCGCCAGGCTGAGTTGTCCTTCATCCCGACCGACATGGCGCGAACGGTCCATTGGTCAGATGGGCAGGTCTGTCACCGGGTGGCACAAGCGCGGCGAGTCCGCGACAAGTCGCCGCTGGTGTGGTCGGCGTTCGCTGAGGGCCGAGTAGACGGCGCCAAGGTGAGGGAGATCGCGGCTGCCATCGACAGGCTGGAGCGCCCGGAATCGATCGAGCGGCTGGACCGGCAGGTCGTCGCCTACGCCGAGCGGCACACGCTGGCCGAGGTGCGTCGTTGGCTCAAGGTGTTCGTCGCCCGTGTTGAGGCGGACCTGTTCAACGAACGCGCTGAAGCAGAGCGTGGCCACCGCGGCGTCGATGTGATCCACGGTGACGACGGCATGAGCTGGTTGACGGTTTACCACCAGTCGCACGTGATCGCCGCGATCGACAAGCGACTCATCAAAGAGGCCAAGGCGTTCGGAGCTGACGACCCACGCACGATGCAGCAACGTCGAGCCGACCTCTTCGCCGCGTGGATGACGACCAACGACGCGCGCGAGGCGGCGATCAACGTCGATGTCGCCGTCACGCTCGCGGGCTCTGCTCTCGCCGGCGCCACCGACGCGCCGGGCGTTTCCGCAGACGGAAGCTGGGTGGTCCCGGCTGGCTGGGTCGTGGAGCTCGCCAAACACGGCACCAACAACGTCTTCTGGCACCGGATGATCCTGGACCCCATCACCGACGACGTTCTCGCCCATGGGTACGTCGGCCGGTTCGTGCCGGCGGTGCTCGCCAAGGCGCTGGAGTTCCGCGATGGTGTCTGTCAGGCGCCCGGCTGCTGCAAACCGGCTTCGCAATCGACATTGATCATCGGATCCCGCACGACGACAGTGGCCCGACCGCAGGCTGGAACCTCGGCCCGTACTGCCGCCGGCATCACATTCAGAAGGGGTTCGGCCTGATCGACACCGGGCCCACCGCCAAGTCGCCGCCGGGTCGTTCCCGCAACACGCCGCTCCACAGCGTCGGAGCTGCAGAAGAACCGGCCCCCAAGCCCCACGGCATCGTGATCGACCTCGTCTTCGGCAGCGAAGCTGCGTAGGAGACGTGGCCAGGCGGATGGGGTAGAACGTGGGGGTGCCCGAACTCGACGAACTGCCGGGGCTCGACCTGGCGGCGCTCACCGAGTTCCTCCCGGCTCACGGGATCACGCTGGCCGGGCCGCTGCGGGCGCGCTTGTTCGCGGGGGGTCGCTCCAACCTGACCTACGAACTCAGCGACGGGTCGACCCGATGGGTGCTCCGCCGCCCGCCGCTGGGGCATGTGCTGGAGACGGCGCATGACATGGCCCGGGAGTTCCGGTTCATCTCCGCGCTCGGATCGTCGGTCGTGCCGGTGCCCGACGCGCTTGTCCTGTGCGACGACGAAGCCGTGATCGGTGTTCCCTTCTTCGTGATGAGCCATGTCGATGGGGTCATCTATCGGACGCGCGAGCAACTCGAAGCTCTCAGCGCCGCCGACGCCCACCGGATGGCCATGGCCTTGGTCGACACCCTCGCTGACCTGCACGAGGTGGATCCCGCCGCGGTCGGGCTCGCCGGCGCCGGCCGTCCCGATGGCTACCTCGAACGCCAATGCGCCCGCTTGGCCAAGCAGCGGGATGCATCGCGCACACGTGAGGTGCCGGGCCTGGATGAACTCGGCTCGAAGCTGGCCGCATCCCTGCCGGCGAGCGTTCGCTCGACGATCGTTCACGGCGACTACCGCCTGGACAACACGTTGATCGGTCCGGGTGCCGTCGGCATCGCAGCAGTCCTCGACTGGGAGCTGGCCACGCTCGGCGACCCGCTGGTCGATGTGGCGAGCCTGGTCGGCGGTTGGGACGGCGGCAAAGGGCTGTTTGCGGTCGTGACGTCGCCACCGGGCCAGATCTCGCACTTCCCGCACTGGACGACGCTGGCGGAGCGTTACACCGAGCGCACCGGGCTCGACCTGGACGTACTGCCCTGGCACCTGGCGTTCCTGATGTACAAGGGCGCGGTGATCTTCGAGGGGATTCACTGCCGGTACGTGCGCGGCGAGACGGTCGGTCCCGGCTACCGTGAGATCGGCGAAGTCGTCCCCGCCATCGTGGAAGCGGCCCACGCGCAACTGGCCGGGCAGTAATCTCCGCCCATGCCGAACTTCGCCGATTTCAACATGGGCATCTACATCTCTGGCCTGTTCGGTGAGAAGCCGGGCTTCCCGATCTCCTTCGCCGATCTCGAGGCTCAGGCCAAGGAGCGGCTGGACGATGACGTCCTGTTCGACTACGTGGCCGGGGGAGCGGGCAACGAGTCGACGCAGCGCGGGAACGTGGAGGCACTGGAGCGCATCGGCATCGTCCCGCGGATGCTGCGGGGGGTGGCGGAACGGGACCTCTCGATCGAGCTCTTCGGCCGGCAGTACCCGTCGCCGCTGATGATGGCGCCGATCGGCGTGGTCGGCATCATGCATGAGAGCCAGCGCGGTGACATCGAAGTCGCACGTGCGTCGGCGGCAACAGGGGTGCCGATGATCGGCTCGACGCTCATGCAGGACCCGCTGGAGGACGTGTTCGCCGAAACCGGCGACACCCCCTTCTTCTTCCAGCTGTACACGCCGAAGGACCGTGAACTCGCCGAGCACTTCGTCCACCGAGCCGAGGCGGCCGGTGCGGCGGGCATCGTCGTCACGCTGGACACCTGGGTTCTGGGATGGCGGCCACGGGACCTGCGCCATGCGGGTATGCCCCAACTCCAGGGCCTCTGCCTGGCCAACTACTTCAGCGACCCGGTCTTCCGGAGCCGCCTGGAGAAGCCACCGGAAGACGATCCGGGCGCTGCCGTCCTCGCGTGGGCACAGACGTTCGGGAGTCCCGAGCTGTCCTGGGATGACCTCGCGTGGCTCCGCAGCCTGACCGACCTGCCAATCCTGTTGAAGGGCATCTGTCATCCGGACGACGTCCGTCGGGCGCGCGACGGTGGTGTCGACGGCATCTACTGCTCGAACCACGGCGGTCGACAAGCTGTCAGTGCGCCGGCCATCGGCTTTCTGCCGGCCGTCGTCGAGGCGGCCGACGGGATGCCGGTGATCTTCGACTCCGGCATCAGGACGGGGGTCGACGTTGTGCGCGCCTTGGCGCTGGGCGCGACCGCGGTGGGCGTGGGACGTCCCTATGGCTGGGGCATCGCGCTGGGCGGCGCCGCCGGGGCCGAGTTCGTGCTGCGCGGATTGCTCGCTGAAGCCGAGCTGACGATGGGCCTCAACGGATACCGGTCGATCGCCGAGCTCGGCCCGGGGGCGCTGTGCTGAAGCGACTGCGGTCCTTCCTCAGCCCGGATGGTCGTGCCGAGGATCTCGATGGCCCGTCCCTTGCGGCCGTGAGCCGCGTGGTGATCGCGCTTGCGGTGGTCAGCACGAACGCGGTCGGCGCCGTGGCCGTGCTTGTCCTGACGCTGCTCGTGATTCCGCTCCCGAACAGCGGTGAGGTTGCGCGGTCCGGCTACGTCGTCGCGGCCGGCGTCTACGTGGTGGTCGCCGTGACCATTGGTGTCGTGGTCGGTGTTCGCGGCCAGGCGCCGCTCACCAACTGGCTCTCCTCGGGCGGTCCTCCCACCCCCGCTTTGCGGTCCGCCGTGCTCCGGACCCCTCGCCGGCTGTTCTGGCTGCAGCTGTCGCTCTGGCTCGGCGCCGCGTTCGCCTTTGGCATGTTCGTTGCACGCAGCGAGGCCGAACGGGGAGCCTGGGTCGGCGTCATCGTGGCGCTGACCGGCCTGACGACCGCCTCGCTGGCGTTTCTGACGATCGAACGGCTGCTTCGCCCGACGGCCGTCCGCGCCATGGTCGGCGCCGGCCCGAGCGAGCTCGGTCATGGTCGAGGAGTCGCGCTGCGTGCCGTACTTGCCTGGGCCATGGGCTGCGGAATCCCGGTCGCCGGGCTGCTGGTGCTCGGGGCGCGCGCGCTGCTGCCGTCGGACATCACGCTGGCAGAGCTGTCGTTGGCGACGGTCGTCCTGGCCGGCACCGGCTTGGTGGTCGGCTTCAACGCCGTGGTGGTTGCCGCGCGGGCCACAGCGGCGCCGATCACGGGTGTCGCCGAGGCCATGGCGAAGGTGCACGTGGGGGACTACGCCAGCCGTGTGCCCGTGTACGACGGCACTGAGATCGGCCGGCTCCAACTCGGCTTCAACGAGATGGTCGCCGGCCTCGTCGAGCGGGAGCAGATCCGGGCAGCGTTCGGCACGTATGTCGATCCGGCGATCGCCGAGCATGTCCTGCGCGAGGGCACCGATCTTGCCGGTGAGGAGGTCGAGCTGTCGATGCTGTTCGTCGACATCCGCGACTTCACCGGATTCGCCGAGCAGACGCCGGCGCCGCAGGTCGTCAGCACGATCAACCGGATGTTCGAGCGTGCCGTCCCTGTCGTCCATGACCACGGCGGCCACGTGGACAAGTTCGTCGGCGACGGGCTGCTGGCCGTCTTCGGAGCACCGCAGCGGCTGGCCAATCACGCGGCCGCCGCAGTGGCAGCCGCTCAGGACATTGCTGCCGCGGTGGAAGCCGAGTTCGGCGGGAGCCTGTCCGTCGGCATCGGCATCAACACCGGCTCGGTCGTGGCCGGCAACGTGGGCGGCGCCGGCCGCTTCGAGTTCTCCGTGATCGGCGACCCGGTGAACGTGGCGGCCCGGATCGAGGCGACGACCCGGCAGACCGGCGACACCATCCTGATCTCGGGACGGACGCTCGCGCTCCTCGACGACGGCACCGTGCGGGTCGAGGAGCGACCCGACGTCGTGCTCAAGGGGAAGTCGGGCGCGGTCTCACTCTTCGCTGTTCACCCGGAGTAGGTGTAGAACCCGCGTCCGGTCTTGCGACCGAGCAGGCCGGCGTGCACCATGCGCGCGAGCAGCGGGGGAGCGGCGTACAACGGCTCCTTGAACTCCTCGTAGAGCGATTCGGCGATGGCCTGGGTGGTGTCCAGCCCGATGAGATCGGCCAATGCCAGTGGCCCCTGCGGGTGGGCGGCGCCGAGAACGAGGCCCTGATCGATGTCCTCCGCGGTGGCGAACCCGGACTCCAGCATCCGGATCGCCGACAGGATGAACGGCACCAGCAGCGAATTCACCACGAAGCCGGCGCGGTCCTGGCAGTCGATGGCGTGCTTGCCGAGCTGGTCCTGGACGAAGGCGCGGGAGCGCTCGACGGTCTCATCCGACGTCAGCAGGGACGGGACGAGCTCGACCAGCGTGAGCACCGGAACCGGATTGAAGAAGTGAATGCCCATGACGCGGTCCGGACGATTGGTGACGACGCCCAGCTTCATGATCGGGATCGACGAGGTGTTGGAGGCCAGGATCGCCTCGGGCGATTCGACGATGGAATCCAGCTGACGGAAGAGGTCCGTCTTGGGCCCTTCATCCTCGACGATCGCCTCGACAACGAGCTCACGGTCGGCCAGCGCATCGAGCTTGGAGGTGACCGTGATGCGACCGAGGACGTCGGCGGCGCTGGTGTCACCGAGCTTGCCGCGACTCTCGGCGCGCTGCAACGACCGTTCCAAGCGGAGCAAGCCGGCATCGACGCGATCTTGGCTCGATTCGACCACGACGACGTCCAGTGCGGCCCGAGCCGACACCTCAGCGATTCCGGATCCCATGAGGCCGCACCCGACCACACCGACCTTTTCCACGTGCCAGCACCCTCTCGATAGATATGAGACGTTCCTCATGTTAGGCGCTTGCCGGCAGGGGCGCGTGTGCCGAGGGCTGCAATTCAGGAGTCCGGCTGGGCGACATGCACACGCGTTGACGTCTAGGACGGCAGGACGGATCGGCCGAGCCACCGGCACGCGACGAGTGCGAGCTGAAGATTGAACCGGTCGTCGTCGAGCGGCCGGCCGCGGATCTCCAGCGCCTTGGCGACGCGGTAGCGGACGGTGTTGCGGTGAACGTGGATCCGTTCGGCCGTGTTCTGGTACCGGCCGTCCTCATTCAGGAAGTCCAGCAGCGTTTCGCGCAGCCGCTCCGCGGGCTCATTGTCTTCGGCAAGGCCGCCGAGCGCGCTGGCCACCAGCGACCTGGTGGCTTTGAGGTCGGCGGCCAGCAGCGCGGCGGCCTGGACGCCGGGTTCGGCGTAACTCGTCACGCGACGGGCCTCACCGTTGGCGACGGTCGCGACCGTGAACGCGCGCAATGACTCCAGGTGAGAGTCGCGGAACCCGGCGAGCGACTTGCCCGGCGAACCCATCGCGACGTGCATCGCGTCGCCGGCGGCGTCGTGGATCCTGCGGAGGGCAGCCGCGTCCACCGCCGACGCTTCCCAGCCGAGCGGCACCCAGCCCCAGCCGTGCGATCGATCCTGGGCGATGAACAGCGGCTGCCCGGTGCCGCCGACAGCCTCGCCGATGGCGCCAACGAGGGTCTCCAGGCGTTGGAGCGCATTGGGTGTGCGCTCGCCGTCCACGGCCCACACGACGACGCCGAGGTGGTTCTGGCGCAAGCGATACCCCAGCGCACTTTCGCCGGCGGTCATGTCGACGTCGTCGCCGTTGATCAGCGAGGCCAACACCGCCGCACGCACGGTGTGGCGATTCGCCAGCCAACGCTCGCGCTCGGACTCGTACTCCTGAACCACCTGTTGGGCGACCCGGTCGATATAGGCGTTGGCGACCAGGTGCATGCGCTGGGCCGACGCGAAGGCGATGTCACCGTCGCTCTCGGATCGGGCGATCTCGTCGAAGGCCACGTCGACGAAGCGGCGTTGGCCGAGCCGATAGGCGCGCACGAGTGCATTCGACGACGTCCCGCGCTGCGCGAGCCGACGGGCATAGGCAATCGCGGCGGTCGGCGCCTCGATGTCCCCGAGTTCGATCGAGCCCTGCGCGAAGTGCAGCATCGTCTCGATGTTGCTCTCGGTGCTGGCGAACAGCAGCTCCAACATCGCCGGATCGCTGCGGAGCTCGGGGATGAACTCGGCGAACTCGACCTGCATCGCCTCGGCGAGCGACGCCAGCGTCGTTCGCATCGTCCGGGCGACTTGTGCGATGCGCTCAGTCACGCCGGCTTCAACGGCGGGCGAAAGCTCCGATGCCATGTGTCTTCTTGTACCAAACGATTGGGCGGATTTGTATGCGGCGCACAGTACCGCGTGGCGCCGCGGGCCTACCGTCTGACGGGTGACTGGCACCGATCTCCAAGACAAGACCGCCATCGTGACCGGATCGGCGAAAGGCATCGGACTCGCGATCGCGCACGAGCTCGCCGCCGCCGGGGCGAACATCGTGGTGTCGGACATCGACGAAGCCGGAGCGAAGGCCGCAGCCGAGCAGATCCCGCGCGCTGTGGCCATCGCCTGCGACGTGCGGGACGAGGACCAGGTGAAGTCGCTCGTCGACCAAGCCGTTGCGCAGTTCGGCGGCCTGCACGTGATGGTGCCGAACGCCGGCATCGGCATCGTCGGCCCCATTGTCGACACCGATCTCGCCACGTGGCGCGCCGTCACCTCGATCAACCTCGACGGTGTCTTCCTCTGCCTGCGCTATGCGGCGCCGGCGATCATCGCCAGCGGGGGAGGCGCGATCGTTCCGGTCGCCTCGGTGACCGGAACTGCAGGTTCGCCCCTGATCGCCTCCTACGCCGCGTCGAAGGCGGCCGTGATCAACCTGACCAAGACGGCCGCGGTCGAGATGGGGCCGTTCGGGGTCCGCGTCAACTGCGTGCTTCCCGGTTTCATCGGCACTGACCTCGTCAACGACCGGGCGCCGGAGTTCGAGGCGGCCCTCGGGCTCCCGGCGGGTGGCTTCCCTGACTTCATCGCCCAGAAGCAAGGGCGTTACGGGACGGTCGAAGAAGTCGCCAGGGCCGTGCGTTTTCTTGCCAGTGAGGAGTCGTCGTTCTGCAGCGGCTCCGGGTTGGCCCTCGACGGCGGTCTCACCGCGGGTCTGTTCTAAGGAGTAATGGTGGGTTTCATCAGTCCAACGCCGCAGCCGGTCAAGCCGGCCGAGTTCCTGCAGCTGCCGTTCCTGGAGCGGATCCGCATCCTGTCCCAGCACTGGGCCGTGGATGGCTTCGGCACGCCCCGCATGCTGCACGTCGTCTACATCCTCAAGATGTTCGGCCTCTACTTCGGTGCCGGCATCGGGATTGCGGCAGCGACCTCAGGCCACGTCGAGCTCATGGACCCGACCACGTGGTTCGACAACATCTTCACCTACCAGAAGTTGGCTCTCTGGCTCATGTTCATCGAGGTGTTCGGGTTCGGCGGCACGTTCGGGCCGCTGTGCGGTCACTTCGTCCCGATGCTCGGCAACGTGCGGTACTGGCTGCGTCCGGGCACCCTCCGGATGGCTCCGTGGGGCAATCGGGTGCCGTTGACCGGGGGCGATGAGCGGACGATCGCCGATGTGCTGCTCCTGCTGGCGGTGTTCGCCAGCCTCGGCTATGCATTGATCCTGCCGGCCGAGCCGGTCCTGAACCTTCCGGCCGGCACTCCGACGCAGGAACTGGTTCCGCCGGCTGCGTTCATCCCCATCCTGATCGCGATGCCGTTGATGGGCCTGCGCGACAAGGTGATCTTCCTGGCCGGCCGATCCGAGCAGTACCTGCCGATCATGCTGTTCAGCGCGACGCTGGGTGCGCTGGTCATGCGCGACGGCGCTCAGCCGGCCGACTTCGTCAACCTCATCGTCGGCTTCAAGATCGTCATCTGCATCATCTGGATCGGCGCCGGCGTCTCCAAGCTCGGCGAGCACTTCATCAACGTCGTGCCGCCGATGGTCTCCAACCAGCCCGGCATGCCCACATTCGTCAAGAAGCTGCATTACCGCAACGTCCCCAATGATCTGCGTCCGAGCAAGCTCGCGTGGTTCATGGCGCACGTTGGTGGCACCACCATCGAGATCGGCATTCCGCTGGTCCTGCTGTTCACGACCAGCACGGAGGTCGCGATCGCCGGTGCGATCGCCATGGTGATCTTCCATCTGTTCATCATCTCGACGTTCCCGCTTGCCGTGCCGCTTGAGTGGAACGTCTTCTTCGGGTTCGCCGCGCTGGTGCTGTGGGGCGGGCTCGGTTTCGGCCTGGATGCCTCCGTGTACAACATCTGGAACTTCTCCGAGCCGCTGTTGCTGATCCCGATGTTCGCGCTGGGCCTGATCTTCCCGATCTGGGGCAACCTGCGACCCCGTCAGATCTCGTTCCTGCCTTCCATGCGGCAGTACTCCGGCAACTGGGCTTCGGCGAGCTGGGCCATGCGCCCGGGGATCGAGGACCGGATTGGCGAGCTCCCGCTGGTGGAGAGCCAGGTTTCGCAGCTGCAGCGGATGAAGCCGACGCCGTATGACGCCGACGACGCCGAGATGACGATGCAGAAGCTGCTCGCGTGGCGATCGCTGCACAGCCAGGGCCGTGGTCTCTACTCCGTCCTGATCGAGCATCTGCCCGACATCGAGAGCAGGACGATCCGCGACGCCGAGTTCGTCTGCAACACCATCCTCGGGTGGAACTTCGGTGACGGCCACCTGCACGACGAGCGGCTGATCGCCGCGATCCAGAAGAGGCTGAACCTGCAGCCCGGTGATCTGGTGGTCGCGTTCTGCGAGTCGCAACCGACGCCGTGGCGCAAGCACGTCCCGCAGCAGTACCGGGTGATCGATGCGGCGTTGGGCGTGGTTGAGCGCGGTAGCTGGAATGTGACCGAGTGCGTCAATGAGCAGCCGTGGTTGCCGAACGGTCCGGTGCCGCTGGATGTCAGCTGGACCGCGCCCGGTTTCCGGCGCCGGGAGACGCTTGCTGTGCTTTCAGCCCAACCGGCGGACTGATCTTTGGGCGCAGCTGCAGCACACAGCTGTCCCGCCGATCCCTAGGTTGGCAACATGAGTGCGTCAGTGGTCGAATCGCGACCGGTTCCTGTCCTCGGCCTGCCTGACCCGGGGGAGCGGGTGCCGCCGTTGGCTTGGCCGACGGTCGCCCTCTATGTCGCGAGCCTCGGGTTGTTCGCGCTCGAGCTGTACGGGTTTTTCCTGGCGGGCTGGCCGCTTCCACTGACCGTCGCCATGGGTGCCGCGGTGACGTTCCTGATGTTCAGCGTCGCGCACGAGTCGACACATCACGCCATCAGCACCAACACGCGCCTGAACGATTTCTTCGGGCACCTTTCCATGCCGATCTTCCTGGCGTGGGCGCCTTTCCCGCTGCTCAAGTTCATCCACATCGAGCATCACCGCAACACCAACGAGGTGAAGACGGTTGATCCGGATGCGTGGTGCGAGGAGGGGCCGTGGTGGCAGTTGCCGCTGCGCTGGGCCACGATCGACGTTTGGTACTTCGTGTTCTACGTGCGGCGGATCAAGGAGCGTCCCCGCGCCGAGATCGCCCTGACCGTCGCGGTCTTCGGTGGCTTCTGGGCGGGCGTGGCCGTGCTGACAGCACAGGGATACGGCAGCGAGGTGCTGTGGACCTACCTGGTACCCCAGCGGATCGGCCTGCTCGTGCTGGCGTGGTGGTTCGACTATCTCCCGCACAACGGGCTCACCGCGACGCAGCGCGAAGACCGCTACCGCGCCACTCGGGTGCGCGTCGGCGCCGAGACTTTGTTCACCCCGCTGTTCGTGTACCAGAACTACCACCTCGTCCACCATCTCCACCCGAGCGTCCCGTTCTACCGATATGTCCGCGCATGGCGGCGCAACGAGCAGGCCTACCTCGACCGGAATGCGGCCATCTCCACCTGGTTCGGCCGCTCGCTCTCGACGAGTGAGTACCGGACGTGGCGCCGGCTGACCGAGCAGTTCGACGACGCCGGCCAGCGGCCGACGTTCTACACGCTTCGGGTCAGTCAGGTCGACCGTCTCACCGACGACAGCGTCGCCATCACGTTCGACGTGCCGGCCGACCTGATGCCGCGCTATCAGTACCTGCAGGGCCAGCACGTGACCGTGCGCGCCATGGTCGACGGGCAGGAGGTGCGGCGGTCGTACTCACTGGTCGAACCGGTGTCGGCCAGGACGATCCGCATCGCCGTGCGCCGCGTGGAGGGTGGAGCCCTGTCGCCCTACCTCAACGACCGTGTTGCGGTCGGTGACCTGGTGGATGTCATGACGCCGATCGGCCAGTTCTGGGCGGATCTCGAACCGAGTTCGACGCGGACCTACGTCGCCGTGGCCGCCGGCTCGGGCATCACGGTGATGATGTCGACCATCGCCACCACGCTCGAAGTGGAGCCGGAGAGCCGGTTCACCCTGATCTACGGCAACCGCACGGCGGACTCGACGATGTTCCGCCGCGAGCTCGAGGAGATGCAGCGTGCGGCCAAGGGCCGCCTGGTCGTCCACCACGTCCTGTCCCGGGATCCGGAAAGTCAGATCTCCTCGCGCATCACCACGGACGTGGTCCGCAACCTCATCGCGGATCCTGAGTCGGTGCATGCGTGGTTCCTCTGCGGACCCGAACCGTTGGTGGTGGACCTGCGCGAGTTCCTGACGGACAAGCCCGGGGTTGTCCTGTCGGAGCTGTTCCGCCACGCATCGACCGAGCACGCGGAGGTCGATGTCGACCTGCTCAGCGAGGTCACTGTCACGCTGGACGGTGTCGACACCACCCTGTCGGTGCGCTCGACCGGGGAGCCCATCCTCGACGCCGCACTCCAGGCCGGGCTTGACGCTCCCTACTCGTGTGCCGGCGGTGCCTGCGGGACCTGCCGTGCGCGCGTTCTCCTCGGCCGAGCGGTCATGGACCAGAACCACGTGCTCAGCACCGATGAGGTCGCGGACGGGCACATCCTGACCTGCCAAGCGCATCCGGTGACCGAGAAGCTGCGGATCGACTACGCCTAGGCCAGCCAGCGCTGGAGCTCGAGGGCGACGCCCACTTCGACCCCACTGACCGCCAGCGGCCGCGGCAGCAGCTCCTCGGCCCGCTGGATCCGGTGGAACACCGTGTTGCGGTGTGCGTAGACCTCGTCGGCTGTCTTGGACGCGTTGTACATGTGCCGGATGTAGACCCGGACGGTGTCGCGCAACTCCTGGTCGGCCGAGCCGAGGTCGCCGAGGATGCGGGCGACGAACTCACGCGCCGCCTGTTCGTTGTGTGCGCCGAGCGCGGCGAGCGCGACGTCGTCGAACGAGGCCATCTGGACGCTGCCGACGCGCACCATCAGGCGTTGCGCCTCGACCGCCTCATAGTGACTGCGGCGGAAGCCGTCGATGCCTGCGCCGATCGAGCCGAGGGCGAGTCGCACCTGCGGTGCGCCGGCAACGATCGGGATGAGGCGTTCCTTGGTGTCCCCGTTGGGGTTGTTCACCCACACCCAGATCGACGAAGACGTGGCCGGCACCACGAGCGCCTTCGCCTGGTGCTGAGTTGCGCACGCTGCGAACTTCTCGGCGACCTGGCGCAGGGCCGGCTGATCCGGGGCCGCCGGGTCGGTCCAGATGATGGCGGCGATGTGCTCGCCCACCAGCGGGTACTTGAGCCGATATGCCGCGAGCTCCTCGTCCATCGGCGTGCCGTCGAGGATGCGGGTCGCCGTCTGGAGCTTCAGTTCGTGCGTCGCGCCGGCGTGGTTGCGGTTCTCCTGCTCAACCAGGGCGTTGATCTGGAGAACGGTCTCGTCGACCCAGCGCGACAGCGAGGTGGAGGCGACATTCAACGAGTCATTGAGGATGCCGACGTCCGGTGCGGACTCGAAGGCGATGCGCATCCACGCACGCCACAGCGCTTCGCGGCCGGCCGAGTACGCGGCCCAGAGGTCCTGAGCGGCGCCACGCCGCGTCAGCGAGCGGGCCAACCCGATCACCGGCGCCACCAGGGTCGGCTCGATCCGGCTGAGGGGTGAGCCCTGCATTGAGCGCAGCCAATAGGTCACGTTCTGGCGGGTGGAGGCCAGTGTCTCCTCGGAGAGCGTCGGGAAGTTGACGAACCGCTCCTGGATCGGTCCCAAGGCGGCCGCCTCAACCTCGGCGAGGACTCCGTACTCCGGGTCGAGGGCCTTGGTCGCCACCACGCGGATCAGGTCCTCGACCGCTCCGGACAGATCGGTGAGCTCCGGTGGGACGTCCTGGCTGACCACCATCACGCGACCAGCCTGGGCATCAGCTCGCGCACCTCGGTGGCGAGGTCGTCGAGCGATTTCCTGCGCCCCACCAGATGCCCGAGCAGGGCCTGCTGGAAGAGCCCGTCAAGCAGCGCGTAGGCGGTGGCGGGGGAGACCGCCGGCTCACGGCCGGCGAGCTCGCAATAGCGGCGTACGACGCGCCAGACCATGTCCTTGAGCGTGTTGTCGATCATCAGGACCGCCTCACGCAAGGATGTCTCGAACATCGACTGTGAACGCAGGTCGTACCAGAGCCGGTGCATGGGCGCTTCGTCCACGATCGTCTCGACCAGCTTGGCCGCGAACGCGTCAGCGAGCTCGTCGGCCGTCGTCGAATCAGCGACGACGCCGTCATAGCGGCGGACGCAGGTCTCTTTGTACTGCCGGACGCCGTAGACGATCAGGTCGAGCTTGTCGTCGAAGTAGTAGTGCACGACACCGTGGCTGAACTCGGAGTTCTGCGCGATCTCCCGCAGCGACGCCCGTGCGTATCCCAGTTCGCCGAGTGTCCGCAGCGCCGACGCTGCGAGCGCTCGGCGTCGCTCGTCATGTTTGTCCGCCGGGAGTTGGCGGGCCGTCCTGGCTGTCGCCGTCTTGGTCACATCGCCCACCATAACCCCAAAATTTGGACGTTTGGACAAATGTCAAGAAAAGTCTTGACAGACGTCCAGGCGCCTCGCGAGTGTGAGCGTTGTCACCTGACCGAAGCAAAGGAAGTCCTTACATGACCGACCTCTCCGGACGGCGCGCTCTTGTCACCGGCGGTGCGCAGGGCCTCGGCGAAGGGATGGCGACGGCTCTCGCGCGTGCGGGCGCACGCGTGGTCGTTGCCGATATCCAGGACGAGCTCGCCGCAAAGGTGGCTGAGTCATTGGGGGAGGCGCACGGATCCGTGCGTCTCGACGTCACCGATGAGGCTTCCTGGGAGGCCGGGATCGCGAGCGCGATCGAGCAGGTGGGCGGGCTCGACATCCTCGTCAACAACGCCGGCGTTGAGATCACCAGTCTGGTCGTCGACCTCGACCCGGCCGACATCCAGAAGATGATCACCATCAACATCCTGGGCACCGCGCTCGGGACGAAGCACGCGTTCCGGACCATGCAGCCGGGCGGCGCAACGGGCGCGGGTGGTGTGGTCATCAACATCGCGTCGGTGTCAGCCGCCATCGCGTTCCCGGCGATCAGCGTCTACTCGGCCACCAAGTCGGCCGTCGACCGCTTCACCCGCGTGGCCGCCATGGAGAGCGGCAAGCTCGGCTACGGCGTTCGGGTCAACTCCGTGTTCCCGGGACTCGTCCCGACAGCGATGGGAGCCGGACTCGCCAGCGACGTGGCGTCAATCGGCCTGTTCGGCTCGCCGGACGAGGCCGTGGCCGCTGTGATAGAGCAGACGCCCTCGGGTCGTCTGGGGACAGTCGAGGACATGGCCGACGCCGTCGTGTTCCTCGCCTCTGACCAAGCGAAGTTCATCAATGGTGTTGGCCTGCAGGTCGACGGTGGAATGGGGATGTGAACATGGCGACCAAGCCAGTAGTTGTGTACGGCGCATCGGGTTACACCGGCCGCCTCGTCTGTGAGTTCCTGCGGGACTACGGGATTCCCTTTGTGGCAGCAGGCCGCGACGCGACGAAGCTGAAAGATGCCATGGACCATTTCGTCCCCGGCATCGAGACCGCCGACTACGAGATCGTCGAGGTCAACCACGATCTCGAATCGCTGACCGAGCTGTTCAGTGGCGCAAAGGTCGTCTGCAACATGGTTGGACCGTTTGCGCGCTTCGGCCATGAGACCGTGCAGGCATCCCTCGCTGCCGGCGCGCACTACATCGACACGACCGGCGAGCAGGACTGGGTCCGCGACTGCGACGAGAAGTACGGCCAGCAGTTCGCCGAGGCCGGGCTGCTGCTGTCACCGGGTATCGCGCAGATGTACACCACCGGCGAGATTGCTGCCGAACTGTGCCTGGAGACGCCGGGCTTGGACACGCTCGACATCGCCGTCTTCTGGGGTGGCAGCCCGACGATTGCATCGACGCAGTCGATTCTCTACAACGCGGCGACTGCGCCGGCGTCATATCTGGTTCGCAATGAGTACGTCCCGCACGACCCCACCGAGGGGCACACGCAGCTCGTGGTCCCCGGTATGCACGAGCTCGGGCTGGCGCTTCCGTGGGGCGGAACCTCGCACCCGGTCTGGTACAAGAACGACCCCCGCGTCCAGAACTGCAAGGTGCTCGGCGGCCTGTTCAACAAGGCACTCATGGTCGGGGTACCGCAGATCGTTGGTGCCGCGCTCGAGGCCACCAAGGACATGGGCGACGACGAGAAGATTGCCGCGCTCGAGGCCACGGCCAACGAGATCCGCAACGTCATGCCCCCGCGGGAGAATCCGTGGCTCAACAAGTCGCTGGACTCGGTGCACGCCTCCGGGCCATTGGCTCGAGCCCACTGTGTGATCCACGGGAACCAGAACTACAAGCAGACCGGTCTGCTGCAGGCCTACGCGGCGCAGCAGTTGATCGCCGGCGCGCAGCGCAAGGTTGGCTTCGCGTCGGGCTGCAAGGCATTCGGTCACCGCGAGCTGCTCGGCGTGCTGCGGGCGTACGGCTTCGTGGCAGAACCCGTCCTGACGGTCCAGGCGTGATCTGCTGATGCGACTGGTCGACTACCTGGACAAGGGCGCCTCGATGGGCCTGGATGCACCGTGTCTCGAGTGTGACGGCGAGACGATGACTTACGGCGACACGATCGACCTGTCGAACCGGGTGGCATCGGCGCTGGTTGCCCACGGCGTCCAGCCGGGGGACAAGGTCGCCATCTTGTCGTCGAACGATCCGATCGCCTTCACCTCGGTGTTCGGCATCTCGCGTGCCGGCGCCGTCTGGTGCCCCATCAACCCGCGAAACGGCGCCGCGGAGAACGGCGAGATCCTCGACATCTTCGACACGTCGGTGCTGATCTTCAAGGCGGCGTACGAACCCTTGGTGAGTGAGATGCGGCCGAGCCTGCCGAAGGTCCAGACGTACGTCTGCATCGACGGCGATTTCGACTACGCGATCTCGTGGGACGACTTCCTGGGCAAGGGCGGAGATCCGGTCGACATTCCGGCGCTCGACGACTGGGTCCTCATGGCAGGCACCGGTGGAACGACCGGCACCCCCAAGGGCGTGATGCTCACCGGCGTGAACATCGAGATCATGTCGGCGATCGCATTGATGGCCTACCCGTACGTGGGCCGCCCGGTCTATCTGGCGCTCGCACCGCTCACTCACGCCGCCGGCGTCATGTGCTTCCCGGTCCTGGCCAAGGGCGGTCAGATCGTGATCATGCGGGCGCCCGACGTCGGGGGCTTCCTGGAGAACATCGAGAAGCACAAGGTCACGCACACCTTCCTTCCGCCCACCGTCATCTACATGGCTCTCGACCATGAAGACCTCGACAAGCGGGATCTCTCGTCGCTGCAGTGCTTCTGGTACGGCGCGGCCCCGATGTCGGCTGCCCGACTGGAGGAGGCGCTCACCCGCATCGGCCCCGTCATGGCGCAGATCTTCGGCCAGACCGAGGCGCCGATGATGATCTCGACGATGGCTCCGTCCGACCACTTCAACGCCGACGGATCGGTGGCCCGCCATCGGCTGTCGTCGGCCGGGATTCCTGCGCCGCTGGTCAACGTCGCGATCATGGCCGACGACGGGACGCTCCTGCCGCAAGGCGAGCGCGGCGAGATCGTCCTGCGGTCGAGCCTGGTCATGCGGGGTTACTACAAGAACGCCGCGGCGACGGCCGAGGCCTCGGCGCACGGCTGGCACCACACCGGAGACATCGGATACATCTCCGACGAGGGTTTCCTCTACATCGTCGACCGGGCCAAGGACATGGTGATCACCGGCGGCTTCAACGTCTACTCGTCCGAGGTCGAGCAGGCGGTCATGGCACACGACGCGATCGCCGATTGTGCTGTCGTCGGTCTCCCGGATGAGAAGTGGGGCGAGCGGGTCACCGCGGTGGTCATTCTGCGGCCGGGCCAGAGCCTCGACCCGGACGACCTCATGGGATTCGTCAAGGAGCGCATCGGGTCGGTGAAGGCGCCGAAGCAGGTCGAGATCTGGGACGACCTGCCGCGCTCCAAGGTGGGCAAGGTCCTCAAGACCGAGGTGCGCAAGCAGCTGGTTGAGGCCTGAACTTGGCTTTCAGCCGCTGGGTAGGGTTCACGCATGGCCCGACCGCGATGGCAGACCGTTGTCGGAGCGCTGGCCTTCATGGCACTGGGTGGCCTGCTGACGTACGTCGCCATGCCGAAGGTGGGCGTGCCCGAGGCGCCGTCAGGGAGATCGGCGACCGCGGCCCCGGCAGCACGCGTGCCAGGCGATGTGCTTGACCTGACGAACTGGAAGCTGACCCTGCCGGTGGGCGACGAGCCGGATGAGGCGGACGAGGTTGAGCAGCCGGCCCTGGCCGGTTTCCAGTTGGCCCCGTTCTTCCGCGTCGACTCCACGGGCAAAGGCGTGGCATTCCGCGCGAATGTGGGCGGAGCCACGACGTCGGGGTCTGGTTACCCTCGGTCCGAGCTGCGCGAGATGACCGACGGCGGGTCGGAGGAAGCCAGTTGGTCGAACGAGACCGGCGACCATCTCATGACGATGACGGCAGCGATCACCGCAACGCCAAAGCTGAAGCCTGAGGTGTCGGTGGCGCAGATCCACGGCGGCGACGATGTCCTGGCGATGGTGCGGCTGGAGAAGGATCGCCTGTTCGTCGAGCGCGACGGCGAGGATGTCGGCGAACTCGATGGGAACTACCGGCTGGGCAGCAAATTCACGCTGCGCCTGAGAGCGACACCAGCGGGCGTCAGGGTTGTCTACAACGGTTCGAAAGTGATCGAGTACGACGAGGTCGGCGACGAGAACTACTTCAAAGCCGGGTGCTACACGCAGGCCAGCGACAAGCCACAGGAGGATGACCGGCCCGACCAGCGGTACGACCGGCCCGATGCCTTCGGTGAAGTCGTCATCTATGCGCTCGACGTACGGCATTCATAGTCGTGGACGGACAGACCCTTCTGAACTGCGGTTTGGTGCTGCTGTTCGTCCTCATCGGTGGAGTCTTCGCTGCCACCGAGATCGCGCTCGTCTCGCTTCGGGCAAGCCAGCTCTCGGCGCTGGAGCGTGCCGGCGAACGGGGCGCGCACGTCGCTCGTGTCGCCCGCGATCCGAATCGGTTTCTGTCCGCGGTCCAGATCGGGGTGACAGTGGCAGGGCTGTTCTCGGCATCGTACGGAGGCGCGACGCTGGCGCCTGATCTGTCACCGGTGTTCCAGCAGATCGGCATGGCCGAACCGGCAGCCGAGGTCACCGCTCTCATTGTCCTGACCTTGGCCATCGCCTATCTGTCGCTGGTGCTCGGCGAACTGGTTCCCAAGCGTCTCGCCCTGCAGAAGGCCGTGGGAATCTCGTTGGCCGTCGCGCCGGCTCTCGATCGCTTTGCCGCATTGATGCGTCCGGTGATCTGGCTCCTCTCGCTGTCGACCAACGCCATGGTGCGCGCCTTGGGCGGTGATCCAAAGGCGACGAGTGAAGAGCTCTCCGAAGACGAACTGCGCGAGCTGGTGTCCACGCACGATGCACTCGAGGAGCTGGAGCGCCGCATTCTTGCCGATGTGCTTGCGGCGACCGAGACCACGGTGAAGGAGGTCATGCAGCCACGCGGTGACGTCGCGTTTCTCGCCGGCGACTTGTCGCTGGCCGAGGCCGCCGAGTTCGTTCAGGACTTGCCGTATTCCCGTTACCCGGTGACGGACGAGGGATTCGACGATGTGATCGGCTTCCTCCACGTGCGCGACCTGCTCGGAGTCGATCGCGACGATCCGCGTTCGGTCGCAGAGGCCTGCCGCCGGATCCTCATGCTTCCGAACAGCAAGCGATTGCTGCCGTCCGTCACCACGATGCGCCAAGAGGGAATCCACATGGCGGTCGTGGTCGACGAGTACGGCGGGACGGACGGAATCGTGACGCTCGAGGATCTCGTCGAGGAGCTGGTCGGCGACATCCGCGACGAGTACGACCGAAGCGATCCGGGGCCGTTGCTGGATGAGTCGGTTGTCGATGCCGGGATGACGATCGAGGATTTTGCCGAGTCGACGGGGATCGCGTTGCCGGATGGTGGCTACGAGACCGTGGCCGGGTACGTGATCGACTGCCTGGGCCGGATCCCACGGGTTGGCGACAGGGTCGAGATGGACGCCTGGGCGCTCGAAGTCGTCGAGATGGCTGGCACTCGACTCACCCGCCTCCGCGTCGAACGGGATGCGCCGGGGCCGGGACGGTCCTGACCCCTCAGGGCTCGGGCCGGTGTGCCGGCGCTCCGGTCACATACCGGTGCATCAACGAGTCCGGCCGAGCCGGTGCCTTGGCCGGACGGTGCGGGATGACCCGTCCCTCGGCTTCGTCCCAGAACCCGTCGGCAATGCGCCAGAGGCGATGCGCGAGCCGGCCGGTCCAACCGGTGTGGGGCGTATAGGCGTGCGGGCGGGTCGGTGCTCGCTCCTCGGCCGCCGTGAGGCGATGCGCGAGGCGCCGGGTCTCGGTTGCGTTCAGGCAGGTCGACAGTTGATCGATCAGTGCGGCTTCGCGCACGGCGTGGTCACGGAGCAGACGATCGATCTCGTGCCACAGTCCGTCCCAATCCATGTCGGCCGTGGCGGCGCCGTAGACGCGCGCCTTGAGTTCGTGCAGCACCTTCTCGAGCTCGCGAACGTGGTGCACGTAGTCGCGCATCGACTCGCGTCCGTAGGCCCCCGACGACTTCGCGGCCGACAGCAGGACATCGTCCACGGCTGCGAGATGCCGACTCAGAACGGCGGAGAACGTGTCGGAGAGCCGGTGCCTCAGGCGTGGCTCCTCGGCCGAGAACTCGGCCGCTTCGGCAGCATCGGCGAACTCGCGAATCCGCTGATGCTCGGTTTCCAGGGTGGATTCCAAGAGTGAGGTCATGGCCATCACCTCCGCTGCTTCCAGATTCCCGCTGTACCGGCTCATGCGCAAGGGGTCCTAGGCTGCCGCCATGCGTATCCCTCTTCTGCGCCTCGGTTCGTGGGATCAGGACCCGGCATGGGCTCACTTCTATGACTGGTCGGTGGAGCACCCCCGGATCGGTGGAGCGGTCTGGAAGCTCGGCCTCGGCAGCGATCTCGGCGAGTTGCACCGGGCCACCGAGGAAATCGGCCGGCAGCCGGCGGGTGCGTCGGTGCTGGACATCCCGTGCGGGGGAGGCGTGGCCTTGCGGGGCCTTCGACCCCGTCAGGGGGTTCGTTACGTCGCCGCCGACATCTCGCCGGCCATGCTTGAGCGCACGAGCGGAGCAGCGCGTGACCGCGGTGTCGAGGACCAGGTCGAACCGGTCATCGCCGATGTGCACGCGCTGCAGTTCGACGACGGCGAGTTTGACCTCGTCGTCAGCTTCACCGGGCTGCACTGCTTCCCGCATCCGCGCGACGCAGTGCTGGAGCTGGGCCGGGTCACGCGGGCGGGCGGGACGCTGACCGGCAGCACGCTCCTGCGCATCCGGTCGCTGCGGACCATCCCGATCACGATCGCCGGCCGCCGGCTCCAACTGCTCGGCCCGGGCGTCACGCCGGCGGAGCTTCCGGCCTGGCTCGAGCAGGCGGGCTACGTGGACATCGAGATCCGCACCTCCGGCCCCATGGCCTACTTCCGCGGGACGCGGAGCTGAGACCGGCCAGAGCCCGCAATTCCACACCGAACCGGGGTGATGTCCATCTCAGGGCGATCTCAGGGTCGCGCCAGATTGGTGTCAGGCGAATTCCCCGACTAGAATCTGGGGGTCATGGCCATGCTGCGGATGAGTCCGCACACCCCCGGAGGACCACATGAACATCACCGTCGTCGGTAGCGGTTTCGTTGGCCAGGCAACTGGCAAGGGGTTGGCCAAGCACGGCAACAGGATCACCTTCCTCGACGTCGACCGCGACCGCCTGGCCGCGCTCCGTCAAGAGGGGTTCCGGGCGCTGCACCCGACGGAAGCCACCACCATCGACACCGATGTCACCATGTTCTGCGTTCCGACGCCGACCATCGGCGCCAAGTTCCAGTCGGACATCCTGCGGCAGGCCGTCGAGGAGTTCGCGTGGCGTCTGCGCGGCCACAACAAGTACCACGTCGTCGTCATCCGCTCGACCGTTCCGCCCAAGACCACCCGTGAGTTCGTCCTTCCGCTGATCGAGGAAGTCTCCGGCAAGAAGGCCGGCCGCGACTTCGGTGTGGTCATGCAGCCGGAGTACCTGCGCGAGGTCACCGCCGAGCAGGACTTCGCTCGCCCGTGGTTCATTCTGATCGGCGAACTCGACGAGAAGTCCGGAGACGTCGTCGAGAAGATCTACCGCGACTTCGACGCGCCGATTGCTCGCGTTTCGCTGGAAGAGGCCGAGTTCCAGAAGTACGTCCACAACGTCTACAACGCGGTCAAGATCGCCTTCTTCAACGAGATGCGCGTGGTGGCCAACGCCGAAGGCTGGGACGCCCAGGCCATCTTCGAGGCCACGGCCGAGAGTTGCGAGGGCATCTGGAACCCGATGTACGGCCTGCGCAACTTCGGTCCGTTCGATGGATCGTGCCTGCCCAAGGACACCTCGGCGCTCCTCGAGTGGGGCGACATGAACGGCCACCAGATGGAGATCCTGCGCTCGGTCATCTCGGAGAACCTTCGGCACGCCAGCGTCCTGGGACGCAATACGAAGGTTCGCAACAACGTCTTGGAAACCGTGCATGCCCTGGTCTGATCCGTTTCATTTCTTCCTCCTCTACGTTCCGCTTGGACTCATCGGCCTCTGGCGCTGGTCGTTCTGGTTGGTGCGTCGGATCGGCGCTGCCTCGTACCGCCCCAATGTCAAGCCATGGCCCGAGGGTGAGAAGTTCCTGAAGGTTTCGGTCGTCACCCCGGTCTACAACGAAGACCCGGACGTGTTCGACCAGGCCGTTCGCTCGTGGCAGCGCAACGGCGTTCACGAGATCGTCGCGGTGATCGACAAGTCGAACATCAAGCACATCATGCGCTGTCAGCGCGAGTACGTGGACGACCCGACGTCGACGACCAAGTTCCGCCTGATCGTCACGCCCAAGCCGGGCAAGCGGGCTGCGCTGTGCGATGGCATCGAGCTGGCGACCGGTGAGCTCATTGCGCTGGTCGACTCCGACACGATCTGGGACGACGACGTCCTGTCCAAGACGATCCCGCACTTCCAGAATCCGCGGATCGGCGCGGCAACGCTGGCCCAGCGCATCAGCAATCCCGACACGGTCGCCAATGTCCTGTTCGACATGCTGCTGTGGAGCCGCTACAAGGAGGAGGTCCCGTTCCTCCTGGGCATGGGGCGGGTGTTCAACACCCTGTCCGGCCGCACCGCCTTCTACCGTCGCGAGGCGCTGCTCGACCCGAACACCGACAACATGCACGACCTGCGGCACGAGTTCTTCTTCGGTGCCCGCGCGATCTCCGGTGACGACAAGCGCTTGTCCCACCTCGTGATCCGGCAGGGCTGGGAGACGGCCTACGTTCGCGGCCCGCTCGTCTACACCCCCGGGCTCGGCTCCATGAAGGCCTTCTTCAAGCAGCGGCTGCGCTGGACCCGCAACTCCTGGCGCGCAGACCTGCGGGCTGTCGCCCAGGGTTGGGTCTGGGCGCACCCGGCGTTGGCGCTGTTCATGATCGACCGCTTCGCGCTTCCGTTCCTGATGCTGATCGGCCCGGTCGTCTTCGCGATCTCGATCATGGATGGCCAGTACACATTCGCCGGGATCCTGCTCTCCTGGTGGCTGATCAGCCGCTTCGTCCGCGTCTTCGGCTACTTCCGGATGCATCCGGGCCGCATCAAGTACCTGCCGGCCTACACGCTCTACAGCTACGTCAACTCGGCGCTCAAGATCTACGCGCTGGGCACCCTGCGCGAGAACAGCTGGGCCACCCGCTGGAGCCAGAAGCGCGAAGCCAAGACCCGCAGCCGCAAGAACGTGACCCTGTTCGAAGGCGCGGCGATGATCCTGGTCTCCGGCTTCATCCTCACGCACATTGCGCTGTCCTTCCGCAGCCAGGTGGGCGCCGACGTGCAGGCACAGCCGACCTACAGCCGCGCGGCGCTTCAAGCCGACATCAGCAAGTTCGAAGGCGACCAGGCCACGCCGCCCGGCCCGACCGAGATGGTCGAGCAGAGCGAGATCGGCACCTACGTCGTCAAGGCCGGCGACACCCCACAGAGCGTCGTCCAGAAACTCGGGACCGACCGCAACACGCTCAAGCGGATCAACAACATCCGCGACCTCGATCGCATCTCGGTCGGCCAGGAGCTTCACTACTTCAAGAAGGCTGGGTCCTGATCGGTGGTACGCCAAAAATATCGCAGGCGCCGGCACTTCTGGGCCAACCTGCGACCAGCCACTCTGCTGCTGCTGATCCCCATCCTGATCAGCTTCGTGACCTTCGCGGTGGTCGGCACGGGCATCTATGACTACCAGCTCGCGCGTCAGGCGGCCAAGCGGCTGGAGACGCACGACTGGCAAGCCGCGCAGCGGATGATGAAGGACGCCGAACCCAATTTCCGGCGCAAGTACGGCTACTACCTGATCAAGCCCAACCAGACCCTCACCGAGGCGGCATTGTTCCTCGGCGTCAGCGTGGACTCCCTGGAGAAGGACAACCAGGGCAGTCTGATTCCGGGTGCGACCATCAAGGTCCGGCCGATCGAGCGCCCGCTCGAACCGCTCGACGAGACCCGGGGCCTTGCCGCGGCTGTGGTCGAGGAGGTCGGCACCGTCCTGTTCGTCAAGCAGTCGTATGGGCAGAACAACCCCATCCGGACGACGATTCCAGAGCTGGCCGAACGCCTCGCTGCGTTCGATGCCTTCGACGATCGCGGCGACGGCACTTGGCGCCTCAACCGCACGATCTCGATCGAGGGCGACATCCGGCTCGACATCACCTCGGACTCGGTGAAGCGGCTGGAGCTGCGCAGCGATCCCGACGACATCGCCGCGCTCACCTTCGACGAGTCCGCCGTGCTGTTCAAGGGCGTCACGGTGACGTCAGTCGACTCCGACACCGGCCGGCCCGACGAGAACTGGAAAGACGGCCGTGCGTTCGTCCGCATGAAGAACGGCCGCATGGATGCGCTGGACAGCACGTTCACCTGGCTCGGCAACGGGTTGCCCGCCACTCAGACGAAGAAGGCGCTGGAGAACAACGAGGTCCTGTCCGAGGGCGCCACGTACGGCTTCTCCTATCGCGTGTCGCCGGCCGATCTCGGGTCGCAGTACACGACCGGGTGGGTCGAGAACTCAACCTTCGAGAACAACCACTTCGGCGGTTACACCTTCGGGGCCACGGGCATGCTCTGGAAGGACAACCTGTTCGCCAGCAACGACGTCTACGGCCTCGACCCGCACGACGACTCGAACAACGCGCTCGTCATCGGCAACCGCTTCCTCTACAACCACAAGCATGGGTTCATCGTCTCGAAGCGGTGCCTGTACAACGAGATCCGCAACAACGTCTCGGTCGGCAACGACCTGCACGGGTACATGCTCCACCAGGACTCGGCGTACAACCTGATCGAGAACAACGTCGCGTACGACAACTACGACAACTTCGCGATCTTCCACAGCAACTGGAACATCATTCGCAACAACAAGAGCTTCATCCCGAAGTCGTCGCACGTCCGCATCAACGACTTCTCCTACAACAACTACATCGAGGACAACGAGATGTACGGCGGGTCGCGCGGTGTCTACCTCTACGGCAGCACCGGCTCGACCTATGTGGCGGACAACCTGTTCAACGACGTGCGCCGACCCATTCACACCAAGGGTGCGACGTACACGTTCTTCGGCAACAACACCGCTCCGTCGTTCAACTACGACATCGCCCCCGGTGACAAGTTCATCTTCGGCCAGAACGACATCGATCGAGGCGCCGACAAGATTCCGTCGCGTGCCGACGTCGAATCCGGTGAATACTCCGCGGGAGGCTGACGCGTCGTGCGCGGAAGAGCCCGCCATCGCAAGATCAGCGGGAGGGTCATTGTCACCATCGTCCTGGTCGCCGCGTTCAGCATTTCGATGATGGCGCTGGTGGCTGCCATGCAGCCGCGGGCGAACGGCGGGCCTGCGCCCAGGATCGACCTGCCGGAGTATGCGACGGCTTCGCCCGACACCTTCTCACTGGGCGACACCCCGGCGACGATGGTGCCGCGCATTCCGCGGCTGACCAGCAGCATCCCCGCCGGCATCATCAACCTCAGCAACTGGAAGCTCACGCTGCCGACCGGCGACGACGATGAGCCGTCCGAGGTCACGCAGCCCAAGCTCGCGCGGTTCCGGGACCCGCAGCACTTCGACGTGAACGCGACCGGCGACGGCGTCGTCTTCCGTGCGCCCGTGGGCGGCACGACGACCGAGAACTCGAAGTATCCGCGCTCCGAACTGCGCGAGATGGCCGCGGGCGGCAAGAAGCAGGCCAGCTGGTCGAGCAAGTCCGGAACGCACGTCATGACGATCACGCAGGCGATCACGGCGCTGCCACAGGGCAAGCCCGAGGTCGTCGCCGGGCAGATCCACGACGACGAGGACGATGTCGTCATGGTTCGCCTGAACGGCTCGAAGCTGTTCGTCGAGTCCGACGGAGACCAGGTCGGCGTACTCGACCCGGCCTATCGGCTGGGCACGCGTTTCACCGTGCAGATCGTCGTCACCCCCGGGTTGATCCGGGTCAGCTACAACGGTGTCAAGACCGTCAGCACGAAGCGCAACGGCAGTGACTACTACTTCAAGGCCGGCTGCTACACCCAGGCCAACGACGACACCAGCGACGGGGACTCCTACGGCGAAGTCGTCATCAATGCGCTGACCATCCAGCACTCCTGACCGCCGGGTTTCGATTTCCCCGTTTCGCTATCGCGACACGCCGGGCGATGTTACGGTGCCCGAGTGGTTCGTGTGACTAAAGTGGCTAGATTGACCATCGTGGCCACCGTGTTCAGCGTGGTCGGTGTGGCTGCGCCGGCTGGCGCTGCGCCGAAGTCACCGGTTCCCGCGATCACGAAGCTCAGCGTCAGCAAGAGCAAGGTGAACGCGGGGGAGCGGGTCGTCTTCCGGCTCGCGCTGAGGAATGCCGGGTCGCGAGCGTCCGCATCGACGCCGATGGAAATCCGGTTGTCCAGGAACAGCGGTTCGGGTGGCTCGATGATCGTCTATCGCGGCAAGGTCGCATCCGTGCCGGCCAAGGCGAGTCGAACCTACGGCTACGCCGCCACGATCTGGTCGAAGGTGCCGGCGAACGAGTACCACGTCCTGGTGTGCCGCGTGATCGCCGGAAAGAAGCGCTGCCAGGACAAGGGCGAGCTCCGGGTGACCCGACTGCCGGCCAAACTGGCGATGGAACCGGCATCCACCGTCAACTTCGGAACCGTGGCCGAACGGACGGCCTCGGCGTCGCGCCGCTTCATCGTCCGCAATGTCGGCCAGCAGCCGACCGGAGACGTGGATCTCGACGTCCAAGGAGACGACGGCGAGGACTTCCGCATCACGAGCACGAACTGCGGCCGCTCTCTCGGGCCGGGCGCGGCGTGCGCTGCGTACGTCGCATTCCGGCCCACCGACGATGGCAAGTTGGAGGCCGAGTTGGAAGCCGATCCTGACAAGGGCAAGGCCGTCTCGGTTGATCTCGTGGGTGTCGGCCGGGAGAACGACGACACTCAGGAAGACAGTGAAGACGAGGTCACCGGCGACGACAGTCCGGGCGTCGAGTGCAAGTCGAGCGTCAACAAGACGGGGACCGCCCCGGCCAGCGTGCTCAATCTGACCAACTGGAAGCTGACGCTTCCGGCCGATGGCTGCGACGACAACGAGTGGGCCGACGAAGTCACCCAGCCAGAGCTGGCGACGTTCCGTGACACGCGGTTCTTCACCGTGAATTCGGCGCGCGGCGTCGTCTTCCGAGCTCGGGTCGACGGCGCCCGCACGTCCTCGAACACGAAGTACCCGCGGTCCGAGCTGCGCGAGATGACCGACCGCGGCGAGAAGCGGGCCAACTGGTCGAACAAGTCCAGCGGTGACGGTGTGCACCGGATGACGATGGAAGCGGCCATCACCGCGACGCCGTCCAGCAAGCCCGAGGTGGTGGCAGCCCAGATCCATGACTCGTCCGACGACGTCATGATGATCCGTCTCTACGGCCGCCGGCTGGTCGTCGACGCGGATGACAGCAAGGTGCGCCTGCTCCTCGACGAGGACTATCAGCTCGGTCAGCGGTTCACGGTCAGCATCACGGCGAGCAATGGGAACATCCGGGTGGTCTACAACGGCAGTCGCACGGTGGACTACCGGCGCTCCGGCTCGGGAATGTACTTCAAGGCCGGCTGCTACACGCTGTCGAACACGTCATACGACCGGGCCGATCGGTTCGGCGAAGTCGTCATCTACAAGCTGGGCGTCAGCCACACCTAGGGCCGCGTCGCCGCGTCGGCACGGCCCATTTCGGATCGTCCGGTACCGTTGGGCTTCGCGCCAAACGATCAGGCGTTCGCATTCCGGAAGGTGACTTGTGATCCGTACGGCTCTTCGCCGGCCGCTTGTTCTCGTGGGAATCGGTGGCGTTCTGCTGGCTCTCTTCGTGGCGCTCGCGGTGCTGTTCATCAGCGGCGGCGACGACGAACCCCGAGGTGGGCCGACGCGGCCGCCGTCGGAAGTCGGGTATCCGGCCGATGTCCTGGATCTGCGTAACTGGAAGCTGACCCTGCCGGTCGACGGTGACGACGACGGCAAAGCCGACGAGATTCGTCAGCCCTGCCTGGCGGTGGCGTGCTACGACCCCTCGCGCAAGATGTACGACAACCCCGACTTCAAGGTGCCTTTCAGCAGCGTGTGGTTCCACGTCGCTGACAACCGCGAAGGCGTGGTGTTCCGGGCGCCGGTCAACGGCGCAACGACCAGCGGGTCGGACAACGCCCGGTCCGAGTTGCGTGAGCTGGCCCCGGCCAACGAGGACGGCGACGAGGTCGAGGCGCGTTGGTCGAACAAGGGCAGCGCGGTTCACACCATGGAGGTCGAGCAGGCGATCCTGGGCACGCCGCGGCGCTACCGGAGTGTGGTCACCGCGCAGATCCACAACGATGACGACGATGTCATCCTCATCAAGTACCGCGACGGTCGGCTCTTCGCCGACGCCGACAGCGGCGACTTCGACGAGACCCTGGACGAGAACTACCGACTCGGCACCCGGTTCAAGCTACGCATTCAGGCGACGCAGGGCCTGATCCGCGTCACCTACAACGACACGAAGACCGTGGTCTACAAGAAGGCCAGCGACACCATGTACTTCAAGGCCGGTGTCTACAACCAGTCGAACCTGAAGAAGTACCCGGACGAGTCGCCCAACTCCTACGGCGAGGTGGTCGTCTACCACCTCCGCGTCACCCACGTCGGCGGATCGGCCAACGCCGACGCCGACAACGGCGGTGACAGCAGCGACGACAGCAGTGACGACAGCAGTGACGACGGGGAGAATTGATCCTCAGTCGTAGGTAAGGCTATCCTTATCGACGTGATCGTGTGTCAGTGCAAGGTCGTCAACGACCGGCAGATCAGCGAGGCCATCTCCGCCGGGGCGCGGAGCGTCTCGGCGGTGTGCCGTGCGACCGGCGCGGCGCGTGACTGCGGGGCCTGTATCTTCACGGTGAAGGCGATCGTGTGCGAGCATCGCTCCGAAGAACAGGTCCTGTTGGAGGTCGAAGGTGCAGCCAGTTAGCCCCCGGGTCGTCGAACTGCTGAATGAAGCGCTGACCTTCGAGTTGACCGTCACGAACACGTACTTCCTGCACGCCCGGACGCTCGACGGTTGGGGCCTCGGCGGTCTGGGCAAGGTCTTCTACGACCTGTCCATCGACGAGATGAAGGACGCCGACGCGCTCATCCAGCGGATCCTGCTGTTCGACGGACACCCCAACGTGCAGCGCCTGAACCCGATCACTGTCGGCGAGGATGCCCGGGAGATGCTCGAGTTGGCGCTGGCGAGCGAGGTGGCTGCGGTCAAGCAGTTCAATGCCTCGGCGCAGGAGTGCCACGATCTGGGCGACCACGGCACCGCCGCGGTCTTCGAGGAGATGGTCCGCGACGAGGAGCAGCACGCCGACTGGTTCCAAGGGCAGCTCGACGCGATCTCTCGCGTCGGTCTCGAGGGCTATCTCGCGCAGCACCTCGGGGGAGCACCCGAGTAGTTCGGCAGCCTGGTGCGGGTGGAGCTGACGGAAGTCGGCGACGATGTCATCGCCGTGCGCGGTCCGGACGTCAACTGGACCCTGCTGCGGGACGGTCGATCGTTCACGCTGGTCGATGCCGGTTATCCCGGATATCGGGCAGCGGTACGTGACTCGATCCGGCACGCCGGCCTCGACCTGGCCGGGCTCGAGGCGATCGTGGTGACGCACGCCCACATCGACCACATCGGTGGTGTCCCCGGACTGTTGGAGCACAGGACGGTGCCGGTCTACGTGGGTGCTCCCGAGGTGGCCATGGCCGTCGGTGACCGAACCGAGTCTGCCGGCCCGCTCGACGTCGCCAAGCGGCTGTGGAAGCCGCGGTTCGTCCCCTGGAGCGTGCGGATCACCGCCGCCGGCGGCGCCGGCCACGTCACGGTCCCCGACTCCATCGGTGTGCCGGACAGCACGGTTCTGGACATACCGGGGCAGCCCACCGTGGTGCTCACACCGGGACACACGAGCGGACATCTCTGCCTGCTCACCGGGGGAGCGCTGCTGACCGGTGACGCGTTGATCACCGGGCATGCCATCACCGGGCGGAAGGGGCCCCAGCTGGCCGCCGCGTTCTTCCACACCGATGCCCGGCAGGCTGCCCGCGCGCTTGACCGCATCGCGACCGTCGACGCCTCGGCCATCGTCCCGGGTCACGGGCCGGTGTGGCAGGGCACGGCCCGGGACGCGGTCTCGATCGCCCGCGGTATCGCGGCATGACGGCATGGTTGCGGCCGATCCCGCCGGGCCGGCCGTTTCATCAGCTCGACCGCACCGACGTCCATCGCTGGTGGCGGCCCGCAGTCGGGTTCGTGGTGCTCCTCCTGCTTGCTGTCGCCGTCACGATCGCGTTCGTGCTGGGGTTCGTCGTCATCGTTTGGATCGTGACCGGCGAGTGGCTGGACTTCGCGTCTTCCGGGGACGCGCTGTTGGTGGATCCGCTGGCCAATCTGTTCGCCTTCCTTGGTTCGCTGGCCGTCCTGTTGCCGGTGGTGTGGCTGGTGACGGTCGCCATCAACCGACGCGGGATCGGGTCCCTGGCCTCGGTCGAGGGTCGTCTTCGCTGGCGCTGGTTGCTGTTCTGCCTGGTGCCGGCGGCGGCCTACATGGGACTGGCCTTCGCTGCGTCGTACGGGGCGGATGTCGTCTGGCCTTCGGCGCCCGAGCCGGGCGGTTGGCCGGGATGGGACGCCTTGTGGCCGCCGCTGCTGGTCGTTGTCCTGCTGGTGCCGTTTCAGGCCGCGGCAGAGGAGTACGTCTTCCGCGGATGGCTGCTGCAGGCCCTCGGCTCGATCACGCTTGAGAATCGGAATGGAGTGTGGGGCCGGCGGCTCGCCAAGATCCTGCGGACGGCGTGGCCGGCGATCCTGTTGTCGGCGCTACCATTCGTGGCCGGCCACGGCTACACGGACTGGGGCGTTCTCGACATTGGTGTCTTCGCCGTGGTCGCCGGATGGGCCACAGTGCGGACGGGCGGCCTGGAGGCCGCGATCGCCCTGCACGTCGTCAACAACATGACCGGAATCACCGTGTCAGCGGCATACGGCGACCTCTCCCTGGCACAGGGATCGGTGCCGATGCACGAGGTGATCATCGATGTGGCGCTGCTGGTCCTTTGGGCGCTGGCGGTGGCGTGGTTGTTCGATCACACCGGCAGCAGGCGGCCGATGAAACGGCTCAGCTGATCGATGTTGCGGCACTCGAACATGTCGACGACCTCGGCGTAACGGGGGGCGACCGAATCGCCGAGTCCCCACCGCAGGTGATACTCGGGGTTCAGCCAGAAGACCCGCTTGGCCTTTGCCGCGATCTGGTGAAGCGCGGGCAGGTTCGGGTCCTGGTTGTTGTTGCGGGCGTCGCCGAGGATCAGGACGGACGTGCGGGGCCCGATGGCTTGGAGGTGATCGGCCACGAAGTCAGCGAATGCCTCGCCGTAGTCGCTGCTGGTGTGCCACTTCGTGATGCGTGCCTCATTGCCGATGCGTGCGCTCAGGTCGTCCCCGACGGTTTCGGCGCTGGCGGCCTTCACCAGATCGGTGACCTCGGCCATCGCGTTGATGAAGGCGAACACACGGATCTTGCTGAACTGGTCGGAGAGAGCCTGCACCAGCAGCATCGTGAAGTTGGAGAACCCGGCCACCGAACCCGAGACGTCGCACAGCAGGACCAGCTCCGGACGCGCCGGATGCGGCTTGGCATAGGCAGGCCGGATCGGGATGCCGCCGGTACCCATGGAGCGGCGCAGCGTGCGGCGGATGTCGATGCGGCCGCGGCGCGCGCGGTGGCGACGGGCGGCCAGACGGGTGGCCAACTTGCGGGACAGGGGGCGCACGGCCGCTCGGAGCTCCTCCAGTTGCTGCCGGTTGGCGGTGAGGAACTCGATCCGGTCGCCCCCGGGCTGGACGGCGTGCCGGGTGACCACCTCGCGCCCGCGCTCCTCGGCGGTGCGTCGACGGGCTTCGGAGGCGACGAGTTCACGGAAGATCTGGATGTTGCGGCGAATCTCGCCGGGCGCGAGCCGGTCGGCCAGGTCGTCGGACCCGCCGCCTTGACCGCCGCTGGAGGTTCCCTGCGCTCCGCTGCCGCCAGAGCCGCGGGCCGCCAGGGCCGCGACCAGCGTCGTCTGGGGTTGCATCCGGTCAAGGGTCTGGTAGGCCGAGAAGCCGTTCTGCCCGCTGCTGCCGTCAATACCGTTGCCCACCCGGCCCAAGGCGTCGACCGCCAGTTCGGCCACCTGTTCCAGGGTGCGGAGGTCGTTCTCGGCCAGCGCCATCGTCAGCAGGTCCCGGAGGTCCTCGATCGTCATCTCGTCGTGGTCGCGCACGACCTGCGTCGCACCGGTGGCCAGCGGAAAGTACAGGTCAAAGGTCTTGTCGAACACGTCCCGTTGCCCGCCCCGGCGGATGAGGGCCGCGGCCAGGCCCTCGCGGAACAGGTCGCGATTCTCCATCCCGAGCACCCGAATGACCTGGGCGGCATCGACTGACTCGCTCGGCCCCGTCGGGATGCCCTTGGACCGCAGCGCCTCGACGAACTCGACCAGGCGGCCAGCGAGATCGTCGTGCTTCTGGGTCATCCCAGTTCCAGTTGCGTCCGCGCCTTGGTCGCGTCGTCGGCATGTTTCAGGACAACACCCAGCGTGTCGCTGACGATCTCGTCGGACAGGGTCGATGCGCCCAGCGCAAGCAGGGTGCGGGCCCAGTCGATCGTTTCGGAGATGGATGGCGCCTTCCGCAGGGGCATCGCGCGCATCGCATTGATCAAGCGGACGACCGACTCGGCGAGGGCGTCGTCCAGGTCCGGGACCTTGAGGCGAACGATTTCCTCCTCCAGGCCGGGCTCGGGGAAGTCGATGTGCAGGAAGAGGCAGCGCCGGCGCAACGCCTCGCTGAGCTCGCGGGTGGCATTGGAGGTGAGCACGACGAACGGGCGTTGCGTGGCACGAATGGTTCCGAGCTCGGGCACGGTGATCTGGAAGTCACCGAGAACCTCCAGGAGCAGACCCTCGATCTCGATGTCGGCCTTGTCCGTCTCGTCGATGAGCAGGACCGTGGGGGCGTCGTTGCGGATCGCCGAGAGCAGCGGCCGCGGGAGCAGGAACTCCTCGCTGAAGATGTCGGTCTTCGCCTCGTCCCAGGACTCGTCCTTGCCGGCGGTGATGCGCAGAAGCTGCTTGGCGTGGTTCCACTCGTACAGCGCGCGCGCCTCGTCGACGCCTTCGTAGCACTGCAGCCGGATGAGGTCCGCCTTCTGAGCGTCGGCCACCGCCTCGGCGAGCGCGGTCTTGCCGACACCGGCCGGTCCCTCGATCAGCAGCGGTTTGCCGAGCTCACTGGCGAGGTAGACGGTGGTCGCGATGGCGTCGGATGCCAAGTAGCCGGCGGCGGCGAGCTGCGTCTTGACGTCGTCGACCGAGGTGAAGGAGGTGGTGGCCACGAGCCAAGCCTAGAGGCGTCACCGCACGTAGGCTGACGGTGTGACGTATGTCCCTGACGCCGAGGTCGTCGAGATCTGCCGAGACCTCGTCCGGATCGACACATCGAACTATGGCGACGGTTCCGGCCCGGGGGAGCGCGCCGCGGCGGAGTACGTGGCCACGCAACTGGCCGAGGTGGGCATCGACGCGGAGATCATCGAGTCCGAACCGGGCCGAGCCAACGTCGTCGCCCACTGGGGCGCACCGCGGGGGGAGTCGGGTGGGCGCCCGGGGCTTCTGCTGCACGGACACCTGGACGTTGTGCCGGCTTTCGCCGACCAGTGGCGGGTCGACCCGTTCGCCGCCGAGATCGTCGACGGGTATCTGTACGGCCGGGGCACCGTCGACATGAAGGACTTCGACGCCATTGTGCTGTCGGTGGTCCGTGCGCGCCAGCGCGCCGGCGCCATCCCCAATCGCCCGGTCACCTTGGTGTTCACGGCCGACGAGGAGGCCGGCAGCCTGCTGGGAGCGCACTGGCTGGTGGAGCACCGTCCCGAGTTGTTCGACGGCATCACCGATGCCGTCGGCGAGGTCGGTGGCTTCTCGGTGCCGGTCGCTGGTCGGCGGCTGTACTTGATCCAATCCGGCGAGAAGGGCATGGCATGGCTCCGATTGACGGCACGCGGGACCCAAGGTCACGGCTCGATGGCGAATCCCGACAACGCCGTGAATCATCTCGCGCGCGCGCTCGCATCGCTGGCTGACCACGCCTGGCCGGAGGACACCGGCCCCTCCATGCGGTTGCTGCTCGCCAAGGTCCGCGAGCTCACCGGCGCCTCGAGCGTCGCCGAGGCGCTCGAGCACTTCGGCCCGGCAGCCCGAATGATCGGCGCCGGCGTCCGCAACACGACGAATGCCACGATGCTTGAGGCCGGCTACAAGCACAACGTGGTTCCGGCCGAGGCCGTCGCGTACATCGACGGCCGCTTCCTGCCCGGCCAGGAGGTGTCGTTCCAGTCCGAGGTGAAGCGCATCGTCGGCAACGACGTGGACGTTTCGCCCCACGTCGTTCAACCGGCCCTGGAGTACGGGTTCGGCGGGGACCTGGTCGATGCCATGACGGTCGCACTGCATGCCGAGGACCCGGACGCAGTGGTCGCGCCGTATCTGATGTCCGGCGGGACCGATGCCAAGGGATGGGACCGGCTCGGCATCACCTGCTTTGGCTTCGCTCCGCTTCGGTTGCCCGACGACCTCGATTTCACGGCCCTCTTCCACGGCATCGACGAGCGGGTGCCGGTCGACGCGCTGGAGTTCGGCGCACGGGTCTTCGACCGGTTCCTCGATCTCGCCTGAACTGACGCCCTACGCTCTGACCATGGCGTTCGCTGTTCTGCTCACCGTCCTGCTGTTCGCGTTCTCCGGCCTGGGCAAGGTCGTCGGCGCGAAGATGACGCTCGAACAACGCGACGCGCTGTCCGTGTCACCGGGCCTGTGGCGCACCATCGGAGTTCTCGAACTCCTCGGCGTGGTCGGCGTCGCCGGCGACTGGTTTGATGTCGGGCCGTTCTGGCTGGGCGAGGCGGCCGCTGTCGGCTTCATCCTGCTGATCCTCGGCGCCATCGCCACCCGAATTCGCGCCAAGTCACCGGCCGGCATGATCCTGATGGACGTCGTGACACTGGTCCTGTCCGTCATGACCCTGCTGGTGCTGCGCGGACGCTAGAACGCCTGCAGCGTGGAGCGCATCCGGATCACCTTGCGCCGCAGCGTGACGGTGCGATTTCCTTTGGGGTCCCTGCGTAGCCGGTCGATCTCCCAGCCGTAGTACTCGGCAGCTTCGGTCAGGAGCCGGCAGACCGCTGTGCGCGAGTCGGTCCGGTCAAAGTTCAGATTCCAAAACTCGTACTCGACCACGCTCAGTCCTTCCCTCCAGAAACGGGCGCCGGATCCAATGCTGAAACGTCGTCGAGCGCCCGGATGATCTCCTCCGGGATCTCGACTTCTTCGGTGGCGAGACTTTCGCTGAGCTGTGCGGTGGTGCGGGCCCCGATGAGGGCGGACGCCACGATCTTCGGACGTAGGAGCCACGCGAGTGCGACGTGCGACATCGTGACTTCGAGACCATCGGCCGCTTTGGCGACTGCCTCGACGATGTGGGCGCGGTCGGTCCCGAGATACGGCCGGACGTAGCCTTCCCAGCGGTTGTCGGCTGCGCGGGAGTCGCTCGGGACGCCCGCTCGATACTTGCCGGTGAGGACGCCGCGGCCGAGAGGCGCCCAGGCGATGAGGCCGATTCCGTGGTACTCGGCGGCCGGTATGACCTCATCCTCGACATCGCGCCGGAGCAGCGAATACTCGACCTGGTTGCTCACCAGGCGCGGACCCGCACCGGCCGCGGCCGTCGCCAGCTGCCAGCCGTGGAAGTTCGAGACGCCGACGTAGCGGGTCCGCCCCGTGGTCAGTGCGTACTCCAGAGTGGCCAGCGTCTCGTCCAGCGGTGTGCCTTCGTCCCAGCGGTGGACCTGCCAGAGATCGAGATGGTCGGTACCGAGGTCGCGCAGCGTCTGGTCGAGCTGATCGAGCAGCGTGCGCCGGGATGCGTCGCGCACGACGGTTCCGTCGCGGTAGGCGAGTCCGGCTTTGCCGGACAGGACGACCTCCGAACGGACGCCGAGCTTGCTCAGCAGGGCCCCGAGCATCGGTTCGGTCTTGCCGTCGCCGTAGATGGGAGCGGTGTCGATGAGGGTCCCGCCGGCATCCAGGAAGACTTGGAGCTGATCTTCGGCGTCGAGCTCGTCGACCGAACTGCCGAAGCCCATCGTGCCGAGTCCGAGCTGAGAAACGCTGAGCCCGGACGTTCCGACACGGCGGTACTGCATGCGGTCAGGTTAGTTCTTGATCGTGGGTAGGCTCGCCCGGTGATGAGTGTGTCGGTGGACTTTCTTCGCGCCGTGTTCATGGGCGTGGTGCAGGGTCTCACCGAGTTCCTGCCGATCTCCAGCAGCGCCCATCTGGCGATCATTCCGCAGGCCATCGGATGGGGCGATCCCGGAGCAGCCTTCACCGCCGTCATCCAGATCGGCACCGAGGTCGCGGTGCTGCTGTATTTCTGGCGCGACATCTGGGCGATCGGCAGCGGCTGGGTGCGGGGCCTGTTCTCGGCCGAGGCCCGGGGAGCGCGGGAGTGGCCGATGGGCTGGTTCATCATCATCGGTTCGATGCCCATCGTCGTGTTGGGCATCGCCCTCAAGGACGTCATCGAGCGCGACTTCCGGTCGCTGTGGCTCATCGGCGTCACGCTCGTCGTGTTTGGCGTGGTCCTGGGGCTCGCCGACCGTGTTGGCGGGGTGAGCCGACGGATCGAGGACCTGAACTGGTCCCACGCGGTGCTGCTCGGGCTGGCCCAGGCGTTGGCGCTGATTCCGGGAGTCTCGCGCTCGGGGGCGACCATCTCGATGGGTCGACTCCTCGGCTACGAACGTGCAGCCGCGACCCGCTATGCCTTCTTGCTGGCGATCCCCGCCGTGGTCGGAGCGGGGTTGTTCGAGCTCAGGGAGATCCCCGGCGGCGACAACGCCTACGGCGTGATGCCCACGATCGTGGCCACCGTCGTGTCCTTCGGCGTCGGTCTGGCGGTCATCCACTGGCTGCTGAGGTACGTGAGCACGCACTCGTTCCTGCCGTTCGTGCTGTACCGGATCGGCCTCGGCGGCCTGACGCTGGCGCTGCTGGGCAGTGGCGTGCTGGTCGCCTAGAGCCAGCCGCTGCGGCGGAACCGCCGGTACGTCAACCAGCACGCCACGGCTGTGATGCCCACGATCAGTGGATAGCCGAAGGTCCAGTGCAGCTCCGGCATGTGCTCGAAGTTCATGCCGTAGATCCCGGCGATGGCCGTCGGGATCGCGAACAGCGTCGCGCCTGCAGTGAGTCGCCGCATGTCGTTGTTCTGCTGGATGGTCAATTGGGCCAAGTGCGCACTCAACGCGTTGTCCAGCAACTTGTCAGTGCTGTCGATGCTTTCGGTGACGCGATTGAGATGGTCTGCGATGTCGCGGAAGTACGGCCGCGCCTCCTCCGGCATCGCCGATGTCGCAAAGCGCACCACCGGCTCGCGCAGCGGGAGGACGGCTCGGCGGAACTCCAGCGTTTCCCGCTTGAGCCGGTAGATGCGGTGCGAGTCGCTGGTGCGCTGGCCGGAGAACACGGACGCCTCCAGCTCGGCGATGTCCAGGTCGAGCTCCGCGGCCACCCGTTCGTAGTCGTCCACCACCGAGTCGACGACCGCGTAGAGGGCGGCAATGGGCCCGTTCTCCAGGTCCTCGGTGTTGGCCTCCGCCCGCTTGCGGACACCGCGCAGGTCGTGACCCGTTCCTTTGCGCACGGTCAACAGGAAGTTCTGCCCGAGGAACATGTCGATCTCGCTGGTCTCGATGTTGTCGTCCTCGTACTCGACGGTTCGAATGGCCATGAAGACGTGGTTCGAGTAGCGCTCGGCCTTAGGTCGTTGGTGGGCCGACAGTGCATCCTCGACGGCCAGCGGGTGGAGGTCCAACGGGCCGGCGAAGGCGGCCAGCTCCTGCGGCGACGGATTGTGCAGGCCGACCCACAGGAACGATCGCGGATCGTCATCGGCCAGCAGGCTCGTCATGACCTCCTGGAGAGCCTGTGGGTCATGGGGGACCTCCTCGCGGACGCCGTGGCAGTAGGTGGCGCAGTCGATCAAGGACACACAGGTCATTGTGCCGTCGATTCGCCGCGCTGCGTACGCTCAGCCCATGCGAAGTTGGCCGGCTGTTCACGTGCCTCGTCTCGCCGGCCACCCGCCGCCCCTGCGCGTGCACGACTCCCGCGAGCACGGCGTGGTGCCGCTGGAGGTCGGGGATCAGGCCCGGCTGTACGTCTGCGGAATCACGCCGTACGACGCAACGCATCTCGGTCATGCGGCCACGTACCTTGCCTTCGACCTGTTGTACCGACAGTGGCTCGACCGTGGCGTCCAGGTGACGTACGCCCAGAACATCACTGACGTCGACGACCCGCTCCTGGAGCGGGCGCGGGCCACGGGGGAGCCATGGGCGGACCTGGCCGGACGCGAGACCGAGCTCTTTCGGCAGGACATGACCGCGTTGCGGATCCTGCCGCCACATCACTTCATCGGCGTGGTCGAGGCGTTGCCGGACGTCGCCAAGCTGATCGAGTCGCTCGACGGCGCCGTGTACCGAGTCGAGGACGATCTGTACCTCGACGTGCATGCGGATGCTGCGTTCGGATCGATTGCCGGCTTGAGTGCCGAGCAGATGCGCGCGCTGTCGGCACAGCGTGGGGGAGACCCCGACCGGCCGGGCAAGCGCGACCCCCTCGACTGTCTCGTCTGGCGTGCGCCACGCGCCGGGGAACCATCCTGGGAGACGGTGATCGGCGCGGGCCGACCAGGCTGGCACGTCGAGTGCGCAGCCATCGGCCTGACCTACCTGGGGGAGCAGTTCGACGTCCAGGGTGGGGGATCAGACCTGCTGTTTCCACACCACGAACTGTGCGCGTCGCACGTCCGACTGGCCACCGGACAGCCGGCCGCGCGGGCCTACGTGCACGCGGGGATGGTCGCGTACCGGGGCGAGAAGATGTCGAAGTCGCTCGGCAACCTCGTGCTCGTCTCCGAGTTGCGGGACGACGGTGACGCAAAGGCGCTTCGGCTTGCGCTGCTGGCCCATCACTACCGCTCGGATTGGGAGTGGACCGAACTCGACCTGCCGGCAGCCGCCGAACGGCTGGCGCGATGGCGGCTGGCCCTCGAACGCCCGACGCATCCACCGGCCGAGCCGCTCATCGCGCGACTGCGGGCCGAACTGTCCGAGGACCTCAACGCACCTGGCGCCCTGGCCGCGGTCGACGCATGGTGTGCGTCATCGGGCGCGGCGACGGACGGCGCCATGGTGCGTGACGCCCTCGACGCCCTGCTGGGTGTGGCGCTCTAGGCGCCGGATTCATTGCCGCGACGACGGAGGTAACGCTCGAAGTCGCGAGCGATCGCGTCGCCGGTCGCCTCGGGCAGCTCGGCCGTCGAACGTTCGCTCTCGAGCTCGGAGACGTACTCGGCGATCTCCGGGTCCGACTGCGTCAACTCGTCGGCGCCGCGCTGCCATGCCGCCGACAGCTCCTCGAGATCGCCCAGCGGCAAGGCGACGCCCACCGCGTCCTCGAGCCCGCTGAGCAGAGCCAGGGTGGCCTTCGGGCAGGGCGGCTCGGCGACGTAGTGCGGCACGGCGGCCCACAACGAGACCGCCATGATCCCCTCCTGGGCGGCGGTGTGGTTGAGGATCGCCGTGATGCCGACCGGGCCGGTGTAGTTCGAGGACTGCAGGCCGAGCCGCTCGGCGATCTCGGGGTCCGACGCCGAACCGGTCAGCGGAACCGGGCGGGTGTGTGGCGTGTCGGCCAGCAGCGCCCCGAGGGTCACCAGGTCGCTGACGCCGGCGAGGCCCGCCAGCTTCACGATCAGGCCGCAGAATGACTTCCAGCGCACGTTCGGCTCCGGCGCGCGCAGCAGCAGGACGTCGCGCTCGGCGCCCGGCGGGGTTGCGACATAGATCGTCGGAGTGGGCCAGACGATCTCGCGCACACCGTGCTCGTTGGCGTGGGCGTGCGGACGGTTGACCTGGAAGTCGTAGAAGTCCTCCGGGTCCAGTTCGGTCAGGATCTGAGCGTCCCATTCGCTCACGAGATGCTCGATGACCGAGGACGCAGCGTCGGCGGCGTCGTTCCAGCCCTCGAACGCGGCGACCATCCACGGGTTGTTCAACGGTGGCAGCAGGAACTCGGACGTCACACCGGCAACCCTACGTCCGTAACCTGCTTTGGATCGGAAAGGGCACCCCGTAGACTGGCGTGGTCGAGAGGCGTTGCGACGGACCGTGAGGGGTTCGCCACGCTCGGCATAGAGCTCAAAGGACGCCTTCCACATCTGGGAGGAACGCACGTGGAGGCGCCAAACACCAACGCCGTCCGACCGGACTGCACCGAGGCGCTGACCCGTGCGCTGTCCGAGCGAATCCTCATCATCGATGGCGCCATGGGCACGGCGATCCAGCGGGACCGGCCCGACGAGGCCGGGTATCGCGGCGAGCGGTTCAAGGACTGGCCCGTCGACGTCCAGGGCAACAACGAGCTGCTCACGCTGACGCGGCCCGACATCATCAGCGGCATTCATCGCGAGTACCTCGAGGCCGGCGCCGACATCATCGAGACCAACACGTTCAGCGCGAACCGGATCTCGATGGCCGACTACGGCATGGAGGACCTCTCCTACGAGCTGAACTACGAGTCCGCGCGGCTGGCCCGGGCGGCGGTGGACGCGGTGTCGACGCCGGAACATCCGCGCTATGTGGCCGGCGCCATCGGCCCGACCACGCGTACGGCGTCGATCTCACCGGATGTCAACGATCCCGGTGCGCGCAACGTCTCCTATGACGAGCTCGCAGCCGCCTACCTCGAGGCGGCGAACGGGCTGGTCGACGGCGGGGCCGATCTGCTGCTGATCGAGACGATCTTCGACTCGCTCAACGCGAAGGCCGCGATCTACGCGGTCGAGACGCTCTTCGAGGAGCGGGGACGTCGCTGGCCGGTCATCATCTCGGGCACCATCACCGACGCGTCCGGGCGGACGCTCTCCGGTCAGACCACTGAGGCCTTCTGGAACTCGATGCGGCATGTGAAGCCGGTCGCCGTGGGGCTCAACTGTGCCCTGGGTGCACCGGAGATGAGGCCGTACCTCGCCGAGATGTCCCGTATCGCCGACACGTTCGTCTCGGCGTACCCGAACGCGGGCTTGCCGAATGCCTTCGGCGAGTACGACGAAACCCCCGAGCGCCAGGCCGGCTACATCGCCGAGTTCGCCGAGGCGGGGCTGGTCAACATCGTCGGCGGGTGCTGCGGCACGACGCCGGAGCACATTGCCGCGATTGCCGAAGCCGTGAGGGGCAAGGCCCAGCGTCCGCTCCACGACGTGGCGCCGGCGACCCGATTGTCCGGCCTTGAGCCGCTCAACATCACCGAGGACTCGCTGTTCGTCAACATCGGCGAGCGCACGAACATCACCGGCTCGGCGCGGTTCCGCAACCTCATCAAGGCCGAGGACTACGACACGGCGCTCACGGTCGCGTTGCAGCAAGTCGAGGTCGGCGCTCAGGTCATCGACATCAACATGGACGAAGGCATGATCGACGGCGTCGCGGCCATGGACCGCTTCACCAAGTTGGTCGCAGCCGAGCCGGACATCAGTCGCGTCCCGGTGATGATCGACTCGTCCAAGTGGGAGGTCATCGAGGCCGGCCTGAAGAACGTCCAGGGCAAGCCGATCGTGAACTCCATCTCCCTGAAGGAAGGTGAGGAGAAGTTCGTCCGCGAGGCACGGCTGTGCCGCAAGTACGGGGCGGCCGTCGTCGTGATGGCGTTCGACGAGGAGGGCCAGGCCGACAACCTGGAGCGTCGCAAGGAGATCTGTGGCCGGGCGTATCGGATCCTGACCGAGGAGGTCGGGTTCCCGCCGGAGGACATCATCTTCGACCCCAACTGCTTCGCGCTGGCCACCGGCATCGAGGAGCACGCGACCTACGGGATCGATTTCATCGAGGCTTGCGCCTGGATCAAGGAGAACCTGCCCGGAGTGCACATCTCCGGCGGCATCTCCAACGTGTCCTTCTCATTCCGCGGCAACAACCCGGTGCGCGAGGCAATCCACGCCGTCTTCCTGTTCCATGCCATCAAGGCCGGATTGGACATGGGCATCGTGAACGCCGGGGCCCTGGTCGTCTACGACGAGATCGATCCCGAGTTGCGCGAGCGCATCGAGGACGTCGTGCTCAACCGCCGTCCCGACGCAGCGGAGCGCTTGCTGGAGATCGCCGAGAGGTTCAACACCGCCGGCGAGGCCGAAGACCCGAAGGCCGCCGAATGGCGCAGCCTGCCGGTTCGCGAACGGATCACGCACGCGCTGGTCAAGGGACTGGACGCCGACATCGAAGCGGACACCGAAGAGCTGCGAGCCGAGATCTCGGCCGCCGGTGGCCGTCCGATCGAGGTCATCGAAGGTCCGCTGATGGACGGCATGAACGTCGTCGGCGATCTCTTCGGCGCCGGCAAGATGTTCCTGCCCCAGGTGGTCAAGTCGGCGCGCGTCATGAAGAAGGCCGTCGCCTACCTGCTCCCGTTCATCGAGGCCGAGAAGCAGCCCGGCGATGCCGACACCACCAACGGCACGATCGTCATGGCGACGGTCAAGGGCGACGTCCACGACATCGGCAAGAACATCGTCGGCGTGGTCCTGCAGTGCAACAACTACGAGGTCATCGACCTCGGCGTCATGGTGCCCGCGCAGGTCATCCTGGACAAGGCCAAAGAGATCAATGCCGACATCATCGGCCTGTCGGGTCTGATCACGCCCTCCTTGGACGAGATGGTCAACTTCGCGGTCGAGATGGAACGGCAGGGTCTGGAGATTCCGCTGCTGATCGGCGGCGCGACGACGTCACGCGCCCACACCGCGGTCAAGGTCGCCCCCCGGCGCACCGGGCCGGTCGTGTGGGTCAAGGACGCCTCCCGTTCGGTTCCGGTCGCCGCAGCGCTGCTCTCGGACGCCCAGCGACCGGCCCTGCTTGAAGCCACCGCGGCCGATTACGCCGCCCTGCGTGAACGGCACGCGCAGAAGAGCGAGCGGCCGATGCTGACCCTGGAGAAGGCACGGGCCAATCGGACGCCGATCGACTGGGAGGGCTACGACCCGCCGGTGCCGAACCAGAGCGGGGTGCGGGTCTTCGCCGACTACGACCTCGCTGAGCTCCGCGAGTACATCGACTGGCAGCCGTTCTTCAACGCCTGGGAGATGAAGGGCAAGTTCCCGGACATCCTGAACAACCCGGCCTCCGGCGACGCTGCCCGCAAGCTCTACGACGACGCGCAGGACATGCTCGACAAGCTGATCAAGGAGAAGTGGCTGACCGCCAACGGCGTCATCGGCTTCTTCCCGGCGAACGCGGTCGGAGACGACATCGAGGTCTACACCGATGACTCGAGGTCGGAGGTGCTGGCGACGCTGCACAACCTGCGCCAGCAGGGCGAACACCGTGGGGGCATCCCGAATCGGTCGCTCGGCGACTTCGTCGCGCCCAAGGAAACCGGGCTCGCCGACCACGTTGGCGCCTTCGCGGTGACCGCCGGGTTGGGGAGCCAGGCGAAGATCGCCGAGTTCAAGGCGGAACTCGACGACTACAGCGCGATCCTGCTGGAGTCCCTCGCGGACCGGCTCGCCGAGGCTTTCGCCGAGCGGATGCACGAGCGGGTGCGCAAGGAGTTCTGGGGTTACCAACCAGACGAAGCGCTCGACAATGACGCGTTGATCGGCGAGAAGTACGTCGGCATCCGCCCGGCGCCCGGCTATCCGGCCTGCCCCGAGCACACCGAGAAGCAAACCCTCTGGACGTTGCTGGACGTCGAGGCCAACGCCGGCATCGAACTCACCGAGTCGATGGCGATGTGGCCCGGTGCGGCGGTCAGCGGCTGGTACTTCTCCCACCCACAGTCGCAGTACTTCGTGGTCGGCCGGCTCGCTCAGGACCAGGTCGCCGACTACGCGGCGCGCAAGGGCTGGACGCTCAAGGAGGCCGAACGCTGGCTCGGCTCGAACCTCGGATACAACCCGGAGGACTGAGTCCACGTCTATGCTCTCTGGGACCGGAGGTGGAAATGAGCGACATCGTGGTGGTGGACGACGACACGGACATCCGTGAGCTCGTCGTCTACCGACTGGAGCGGGACGGGCACGATGTGCGCGCCTACCCCGACGGTGTCGCAGCTCTCGAGGGCTTGGCCGAGCGGCCTGCGGATCTGGCCATCGTCGACGTGATGATGCCCGGATTGAGCGGCTTCGACCTGGCCCGTGCGATTCGGCAGGATGCCGCACTCAGCGGCACCCGCATCATCATGTTGACCGCACGCACCCAGGAAGCCGATCTTGCGCAGGGTTACGCCGCTGGGGCCGATGACTACGTCCCCAAACCGTTCAGTCCGCGAGAGCTCTCGCTGCGGGTGAACGCGGTGCTGTCGCGGCAATGACGCGCATCGACGCGAGCGCGAGTCAGCTGCTGCTGTTCATCGCCGTGGTCCTGCTCATCACGTTCACCGCACTCGCCGCGCTCTGCATCCTTGCCCTGCTGGTGATCCGGGCCCGCCGCCGACTCCTCGAGCGACGTCGCGCAGCCCAGACAGCGCGACTGCGGTCCGACCTGGTGGCGATCGTCGACGGTGAGGAGCCGGAGGCCTCGGAAGCCGCCGCACGGCTGGTGGCCCTCCGCGGACGCCATTGGCATCGGGCCGACGAGCTCCTGGTCGGGATACTGCCCAAGGTGCGAGGGGACGCCAAGGATCGGGTCCGCGCGGTGCTCCGCAGCCGGGGGGCCGAAGAACGCGCCGTGGCGCAGCTCGGCTCGGGCCGCGCGGCCGAGCGCTGTCGAGGGGCCTTCGCCCTCGGCGCGATGGGGGCGGAGGACGCGACCTCCCGGGTGATCGAGCTCCTTGCCGATCGCTCACCCCTGGTGCGCCGGGTGGCCGTCCGATCGCTGGGGATGATGCAGGATCCCGCGGCTGCCGAACCATTGCTCCAGGCAGCCAACAAGCCTGAAGCGGTACAGCGCGACCTCGTGCAGGCGCTCATCCAGCTCGGCGCCGGAGCCGCGCCGGTGCTCCGCGCCCGGGTGCTTCACCTCATCGCGCATCCGGACAGTGTCGATCGGTCCGCGCCGGCGGCTGCCGAGGCACTCGGATTCATCGGCGATGTGGCCTCGGCCCGCATCCTGGCCGCTGCCGTGGACGGCGGCTCAACCGCGCTGCAGCTGGCAGCCGCGCAGGCACTCGGTCATCTCGACGTCCCCGCCGGTGTCCCGGCGCTGCAGCGAGCCATCACGTCGCCGGTCTCGGCCCAGCTGAAGCTTGCCGCGGCCACCTCGTTGGGCCGGTTGGGTGCGGAGGCTGCCATCCCTGAGCTGCTGCACGCCGTCGAGGACGGCGGACCGAGTGTGTCGAGGACGGCGGCCTCGGCGCTGCTCTCGCTCGGTCCGGCCGGGCGCGACGCTCTCGCGCGCAGTTCGGCGCCGTACGCTGTCGAGGCGTTGGCTGTCGACGCGATGAGGCTGGCGCCATGAGCACCGACGTCGTGGTCGAGATCGTCACGGTCGGCGCCGTGGTCATGGGACTGCTCTTCGCCGTCTACTCCATCGTGATCAACTCGAGTTTCGTCGTGCTGACGATGTTGGCGACGGTCGCGAACCTGCGGGAGATCCGTTACGCCGACTTCGCCGGATTCGACGAGACCTTCGCCGAACACGTACCCATCGGCGTGTCCATCCTCATGCCCGCCCACAACGAGGAAGCCTCGATCGTGGCATCGGTCCAGGCGATGCGATCGCTGCGCTACCCCGACTTCGAGGTGATCGTCATCGACGACGGGTCGAGCGATGAAACCGCCGCTCGGATGGTGGAGGCGTTCGCGATGGAGCGGGTGCCACTCGTCGTCGACGATGCGGTTCCGATGGAGGCCGAGGTGTTCGAGACGTACATCGGCCCGGGAGGCGACACCAGCCTCGTCCTCGTGCGCAAGACCAACGGCGGCAAGGCCGACGCCCTCAACACCGGCCTCAATGTCGCCCGCAAGGAACTGACCTGCATGGTCGACGCCGACTCCCTGCTCGAACCCGACGCCCTGCTGTGCGTCACCCGACCTTTCGCCGACGATCCGACGCGCGTCATCGGGAGCGGCGGGGTGGTGCGCGTCGTCAATGGCAGCGTGATCCGGCATGGCCACGTCATCGAACCGCGGGTTCCGCGTCGAACCCTCCCGCGCATTCAGGTCGTTGAATACGTTCGCGCTTTCCTCGTCGGGCGGGCCGGCTGGTCACAGGCCGGTGGCCTCCTGATCATCTCCGGCGCCTTCGGCCTGTTCCGCACCGCGGCAGTCCGTTCGATCGGCGGTCTCGCGACGGACTGCATCGGTGAGGATGCCGACCTGGTGGTGCGTCTGCATCGGTGGATCGGCGACAACGACACCGACCATCGAGTCGTCTTCGTGCCCGAGCCGGTGGCGTGGACCGAGGTTCCGGAGGACCTGCGCACGCTCGGCCGGCAGCGACGCCGCTGGCACCGGGGACTCACCGAGGTGTTCTCCCGGCACAAGTCCATGATGTTCAGGCGGCGTTACGGCGTGATCGGGATGCTCACCTTGCCGTGGTTCTGGGCGTTCGAGCTGGTCGCGCCGATCGTGGAACTCGCCGGTCTGATCTATTTCGGCTTTGTCCTCATCGTGCTCGGCCTGGAGAACTCCGGCGTGATTCACACCAATCTCGTCGATGCCTGGGTGGTCGTGCTGCTGTTGGCCTGTTCGCTGGTCTACGCGTTCGCGATGAGCCTGTTCGCGTTGCTGAACGACGAACTGGCCTTCGGTCGCTATGCCAGCGTTCGCGACCAGTTGCGTGCTGTGGCCGGCGCGTTCGAGGAGCATGTGGGCTACCGGCAGTTGACCGCGTGGTGGCGGGTGCGCGGCATGATCGATGGACTGCGGCGGTCGGAGCGGGTCTGGGGCCACATGCGGCGCACCGGGTTCGACTCATACCTCGACTGATTTCATCTCGGTAACGTCGCCATTGCCGCGCCCAAAGGCTCCCTTGCAGCCCTACGATGCGGCTATGACTTCTGCGGCCGCGGCCGATCCGGCGTCGGTGTCGCCATGAGGCCGGCGCGGAGGGAGACCGAGCAACTGGCCGCCATCATTCGCGGCACTGCTGACGCGGTGATTGGCAAGGCGTCGGACGGGACCATCACCAGTTGGAATGCCGGCGCCGAGCGGCTGTACGGCTACTCCGCCGACGAGGTGATCGGTAAGTCCATCGACATCATCATCCCGCTCGACCGGCACGGCGAGGAGCGACGGATCCTCGACCAGGTCGGGGCCGGCGAGACGGTCGTGCCGTACCACACGCGCCGGATCCGCAAGGACGGTTCGGTTGTCGATGTGTCCCTGACCGTCTCGCCGATTCGCGACGCCTCCGGCGCCGTCGTCGGCGCCTCCGCGATCGCACGGGACATCGGTGCGCTGCTGAGTCGCGAGAGTCAACTGTCGGCGATGATCGAGGCGGCGCCGGATGCCTTCATCGTGGTGGACTCGTCCGGAACGATCCAGTTCGTCAATCAGCAGTCCGAGCAGTTGTTCGGATACCCCCGTGAGGAGCTGGTGGGGGCGTCGATCGACATGCTCGTGCCGGACCAGGTGCGTGGGCATCACCCCGGCTTGCGCAGCGCCTACGTCCAGGATCCGACCGCGCGGCCCATGCGCGGCCGCAACCTCTTCGGCAAGCGCAAGGACGGAACGGAGTTCTCCGTCGACATCTCGCTGACACCGCTCGACACCGCCAGCGGTCTGCTCATCGCGGCCGCCGTTCGGGATGCGACGGAACGGAAGGCAGCCGAAGCGCAGTTCGAGGCACTGCTCGAAGCAGCGCCGGACGCGATCATCGTCGCCGACGAAACCGGGACGATTCAGATCGCCAACGAGCGGGCCACGGCGATGTTCGGATACTCACGCGCCGAGCTGATCGGGCACCCGGTCGAGATGCTCATTCCCACCGAGAGTCGGGAGAAGCACCCGGCGCTTCGCGAGGGTTACGTGCATCGTCCTGCGGTGCGACCGATGGGAGCCGGCCTGCAGCTGTGGGCGATGCGCAAGGACGGCAGCAAGTTCCCGGCCGACATCTCGCTGTCGCCGCTGAAGCGGCCATCCGGGACGCTCGTCTCGGCGGCGGTTCGCGACATCACCGACCGGCTTCGCGCCCAGGACGCACTGCGGGACGCCAAGGAGGCCGCGGAGCAGGCGAACCAGGCGAAGAGCGAGTTCCTGTCCCGCATGAGTCACGAGCTTCGCACACCACTGACGGCGATCCTCGGGTTCACCGAACTGCTCCAGATGAGCGAAGTCGGAAGCGAGCAGCGCGACGTGTTCGTCGAGCGCACCCACCGCGCCGGGCAACACCTCCTGTCCCTGATCAACGACGTCCTGGACATCTCGCGGGTCGAGTCGGGTCGCCTCAACATCTCGATCGAACCGGTCGAGGTCCAGCCCGTGGTCCAGGAGGTGCTGGAACTGGTCGCCCCGATGGCCGAAGCGCAGCAGATCGGGATCATCAACGACACCGGTGCGGTGGCCGCCATGGCGGACATGAACCGACTTCGGCAGGTTCTGCTGAATGTGCTGTCGAACGCGGTGAAGTACAACAAGCCGAACGGGTCCGTCCGGATTTCCTCCCGGGTTGTCGAGGGCGATGTGCTCATCGAGGTGGCCGACTCCGGCATCGGTATCTCCCGGGACGATCTTCCCCGGCTGTTCCAGCCGTTCGAGCGACTTTCGGCGAAGACCGGCGAGGTCGAGGGCACCGGAATCGGTCTCGCCCTCAGCCGGGGCCTGGCTGAGCTCATGGGCGGTTCGATCTGGGTGACCAGCGAGCCGGGCGACGGCAGCGTGTTCACGCTCCGGCTGCCGGTGGCCCAGGTCGTCAATCGGCCTGAGCAGAGCGAACCGGGATCCGCAGATGTGGACGCGAAGCGGCCTCCGTCGACGGTGCTCTACATCGAGGACAACCCGTCGAACACGGTCCTGGTGGAGAGTGCGTTGAGCCTTCGCCCCAACATCCGGCTCATCACGGCGGCGCTCGGCCGTGCGGGGCTGGAGCTGGCCAAGGAGGAGCGGCCGGACCTGATCCTGCTTGACCTGCATCTGCCCGACGTGTCCGGTGACGATGTGCTCAAGGCCCTGAGAGCCGACGACACGACCGCTGGGATCCCGGTGGTGGTGGTGAGTGCGGACGCCACCAAGGGCCGAATCGCTGCGCTACGTTTGGCCGGCGCCCGGGACTACATCACGAAGCCGCTGGTGATTCGGGACTTCTTGGCCAAGATCGACACCATCCTGGAGGACCACACAGCATGACCAACGTCCGGATCACCCACATCGGTGGGCCCACGGCCTTGATCGAGTTCGCCGGCTGGCGCATCCTGACCGATCCGACTTTCGACCCCGCCGGGAAGCGTTACTTCTTCGGCTGGGGAACCACGTCGAAGAAGACCGCCGGGCCGTCGATGGCCGCCGACAAGCTCGGCGAGATCGACGCGGTGCTGGTCAGCCATCATCATCACGGCGACAATCTGGATCCGACCGGACGTGAGCTGCTCCCAGGTTGGGGCACGACGGTCACGACGCTGAAGGGTGCCGAGCATCTCGGCGGCGATTCGGTCGGGCTCGCGCCCTGGAGCACCACCCGGCTGGAGCACCCAACCAAGCCGACGGTGACGATCACCGCCACGCCGTGCCGTCACGGTCCGCCCGGGATGGACCCGATCACCGGGCCGGTCATCGGCTTCGCCCTCACGTGGGAGGGTCAGCGGCATGGTGCGCTGTGGATCACCGGCGACACCGTCCTTTACCCGGGCCTGCGGGACGTGCCGCAGCGCATCGACATCGGATCGATGGTGCTGCACCTCGGCGCTGTGCGCTTCGCGTACCTCACCGGGCCGTTCCGGTACACGATGGATGCGCGGGAGTCGGTCGAGCTGCTCGAGCTTGCCGACCCGGCGACGATCGTGCCCGTGCACTACGAAGGTTGGAGTCACTTCAAGCAGGGCCGCTCCGCGGCCGAGCCGGTGCTGTCGGCGACGCGGTTCGCCGGCCGGGTGCACTGGGTCGACCCGGGCGAAGCCACCGAATTCGAGGCCTAGCTGCCGGCCGGGACGAGCGTGACCGCCGGCATCGGCGGGGTTTCGCCACCGAACTCGGGGCATTTGTCCTGGTGTCGGCACCACTGGCACAGTGCGCTGGGCCGCGGCGGGAACTGCTCCCGCTCCACGGCGGCCTGGATGGCGTTCCAGAGCGCGACAACCTTGCGTTCGGTGGCCAGCAGGTCGGACTCGGCCGGTTCGTAGCTGAGCACCGTCCGGTCGGCCAGATAGTAGAGTTGGAGCAACGTCGGAATGACCCCGCGGGTGCGCCAGATGATGAGCGCGTAGAACTTCATCTGGAACAGCGATTTGTCCTCGAAGCGCTCATGCGGCGCCTTTCCGGTCTTGAAATCGACCACTCGGATGCGGCCGTCGGGCGCGACGTCGAGCCGGTCGATGATGCCGCCGAGTGACAGGCCGGACTCGAGGACGTGGTCGACCCGTAGCTCGGTCGCCTCGGGTTCGACCCGGCTGGGATCCTCGAGGGCGAAGTAGGAGCCGAGGAGGTCGCCGGCCGAGTCCATCCAGCCGTCGGGGATCTCGAGCTCGGCGAGGTCCGGGTGGTCCGCCCGGAGTGCGTCCCACGTCTCCGGAAGGAGCTCCTGTGCCCGCTCGAGGGTGCGGGCGACGGCGTCCTCGCCGAACAGGCTTTCGAGCACCGCGTGGACGAGCGTGCCACGCACGGCGACCGGGTCGGGCGGTTCGGGGAACCGGTCGATCGTGCGGAAGCGGTAGAGCAGGGGACAGGTGAGGAAGTCCGAGGCGCGACTGGGTGACAGGGCGGTGCGGATCTCGGTGGAAACGATTTCCGGGTCGCGCACCTCGCTCGGCTCGATCTCAACCTGCTCCATGGTGTGCACCTTAGACGCCGCGTCCGACAACACTCGCTACCGTTGCGGCGTGACTGGTGGCAATTGGCGGATCGCGCGCATCGGCGGCGTCGACATCCTGATCGGTCCGTCGCTGTTGGTCATGGGTGTCCTGTTGGTGTTCTTCTTCGCGCCCCGGTTCGCCGGTGGTGGTCCACTGTCCGGCTACCAGGGCGCCACGCTCTTCGTCCTCGGCCTGTACGTGTCGGTGTTCCTGCATGAGCTCGCCCATCTGGCCGCAGCGCGTGGCTTTGGCCTGCAGGTCCGCTCCATCACACTTCATCTCCTTGGCGGCGAGACCGCCATTGCCACGCCCAGCCGTACGCCGGGACAGGAGTTCGTCATCTCGGTCGTGGGGCCCGTGGTCTCGATCGCACTCGGGATCACGTGTTTCCTGCTGGACGCCGGCGGTGCTGTTGTGGCCGCCCTCGGCTGGATCAACGTCGTGATCGGGGTGTTCAACCTGCTGCCGGGCCTGCCGCTGGACGGTGGACGTGCGCTGCGCGCGGCCATCTGGCAGGTCAGCGGACGGCCCGACGCCGGGTCACGGGTCGCCGCGTGGGCGGGCCGGCTCATTGCGGTGGCACTGGTCGCCGTCACGCTGCTGCGGGTGGATTACGGCGGCCCGACTTGGTCGGTCGACGTGGCCTTGGCCCTGCTCGTGGCCTGGTTCCTCTGGGAAGGCGCGGGCCACGCACTCGACCAGTCCACGGGGCGGGCCGCATGAGTCGTCCGCTGCAGGTCGGGGAGTGGGTCCGGATCACCGATGCCAAGGGCCGTCGTCACAACGTGCGCCTGGAGGCCGGCAAGGAGTTCTCCACGAAAAAGGGCCAGCTCAAGCATGACGAGATGATCGGCCAGCCCGAGGGCACGGTGCTCGTCTCGTCGCTCGGCGGCCAGTACCAGGTGTTCCGGCCTCTGCTCAGCGAATATGTCGTCTCCATGCCCCGCGGAGCCGCGATCGTCTACCCCAAGGACGCTGCCCACATCGTCACGATGGCCGACATCTTCCCCGGTGCCCGCGTCGTCGAGGCCGGTGCCGGGTCGGGGGCGCTCACCTTGTACCTGCTGCGAGCCGTGGGTTCCGGCGGTCACGTCTCCTCCTACGAGATTCGCGAGGATTTCGCGGAGATCGCGCGGCGCAACGTCGAGCAGGTCGCCGGGCCGGAGGCGCCGTGGTCGCTGACCATCGGAGACGTCCGCGAGGTGGTCGCCGAAGCCGAGATCGACCGGCTCATGCTGGACATGGTCGATCCGTGGACCTGTGTGCCGCTGGCCGCCGAACGGCTCGTCCCCGGCGGGATCGTGTGCGCGTACGTGGCGACGACGACCCAGCTCTCGCTCTTCGTCGAGACGCTGCGGGCCGACGGTGGCTTCACCGAACCGCACGCGTGGGAGACGTCGATGCGCGACTGGCATCTGGAGGGATTGGCCGTCCGACCGATCCACGGTTCGGTCGGACACACCGCATTTCTCGTCACGGCCCGCCGGATGGCGCCGGGCCACCGTGCCCTGGAGAAGACGCGCCGCCCGGCGCCGGGCGCGTACGGCCCGGACTACACCGGCCCGCGCCCCTGGGGATTCGAAGCAAAACCGTAACCTCGGATCCTGCGATCTGGCCGTCCTGCGGGCATACCGTGAGCAGGTGGGCCGCGCTCGGAGCCTGGATTCACTCCCTAAACGTCCCCCGAGCAGGATGAGCGAGACCGTGGGCGAGACCGAACAGATCCTCGACAGTCTGGCGGCACGCTGTGCCGCGACGGAGGCAGAGCTCAGCGACCTCAAGGCGCGGGTGGCCGCTGCCCAGGAGCTGGCGAACATGGGCGACTACGACTGGGACATCGTGGCGAACACGAACCGATGGTCCGATCAGCTGTACCGGATCTACGGGTTGGAGCCACAGTCACTCAACATGAGCTACGAGGAGTTCATGTCGCGGGTGCACCCCGATGACCGCGAACGCACCGCCGCCGTGCATGCCGAGGCCTATGCCTCCGGCAACACCTACCAGATGATCGAGCGGATCATCCGGCCAGACGGAGAAGTCCGGTATCTGTCGTCCAACGGTGAGGTCGTCGTCGTGGATGGCAAGCCGGTCCGCATGCGCGGCACCTGCGTCGACATCACCGACCGTGTGCTGGCCGAGGGCGTTGCCGCGTCGGCACGTGAGGCCGAGCTGTGGCATCGGCAGGCACTGGAGATCAACGACACGATCATCCAGTCGCTCACCGCGGCCATCGGCTGGCTGGAGAGCGGAAACGCCGAAACCGCCGTCGCCCATCTCGAGCACACTCTGGCCGCCGCTCGCCATCTGATCAACGACTGGTTGGGGCCGGGTCGGGACTTCGAACCCGGGGACCTGGTGCGGTCCGCGCCGGCGAACGCGGCGCAACTCCGGGCGCCCGATCGTGGCACCGCGGCAGGCCCGAAGGCAGGACCCGAAGAAGATGCCGCGCTGCCGCGGGTGGTGGTCGTCGACGACAGCGACGACGTCCGCACCCTGGTGCGCGCCCAACTGGACATGGATGGTCGGTTCGCCGTCGTGGGCGAAGCCAACGATGGATCGGTGGCGGTCGACGTGGCCCGCGAACAGCAGCCCGATCTCATCGTGCTCGACCTGGCGATGCCGCGCGTCGACGGACTGACGGCACTGCCGCTGCTGCGCGCAGTTGCGCCCCATGCACGGGTCGTGGTCTTGACCGGTTTCGAGGCTCAGTCAGTGGCGCCCAAAGTCCTTGCCGCGGGCGCCTCGCGATGCCTCGAGAAGGGGTTCCGGATGAACCTGGCCGACGTGCTCGCCGAGGTTCTGCAGGAAGGCGACTACGCGTACAACTCCTCGATCACGTCGGCATAGCGTTCGTTGACGCCACGCCGCTTGAGCTTGGACGTCGGCGTGAGCACCTCGCTGTCCGGCAGCCAGTCCTCATCGAGAATGCGGAACTTCTTGATCTGCTCAACCCGGCTGAGGTGCGAGTTCGCCTCCTCGACCGCAGCGGCGATGACGGCCTGAACGTCGGGGTTCTGTGCGAGCGTGGCGGGTGCCCAGTCGTCCAGCCCGTTGGCCGCGGCATAGGCCGCGCTGGCGTCGGGGTCGAGCACGAGCAGGGCGACGTTGTACGGACGCGCGTCGCCGATGCAGCAGGCCTGGCCGATGAGGGCGTGCGACGCCTTGACGGTCTGCTCGATATTGGCCGGCGACATGTTCTTGCCCCCCGCGCTGATGATCAGCTCCTTCTTGCGGTCGATGATCGTGACATAGCCGTCGTCGTCGACCGTCACGATGTCGCCGGTGTGAAGCCACCCGTCGGCGTCGATGGCTTCGGCTGTCTTCTCGGGGTCATTGCGGTAGCCGATCATGATGCTCGGGCCGCGGACGAGGAACTCGCCGTCCTCGGCCACCTTCGTCTCGACGCCCGGCAGCGGTTTTCCGATGGTGCCGACGCGTGCCTTGCCGACCGGGTTGAACGTCCCGGCGCAGGCTGTCTCGGACATCGCCCATCCCTCGTGCACCGGAATGCCGAGGCCGTTGAAGTACTCGAGCACCGACGGCGCGATCGGTGCCGCCCCGGAGAACAACACCTCGGCCCGGTCGAGTCCCAGCTGGGCGCGGACACCGGCTTTGGCCTCCTCCGGCAGAGCCGTCGGGTCGGTTACGCCCTTCACCTCGAGCGCGGCCTTGATCTTCTCCCAGATGCGCGGCACGGCAAGCCACGACGTCGGGCGAGCATCGACAAGACCGGCCAGGACCGCCTTCGGGTCGTCGACGCACGTGATGCACGAGCCCGTGGCGACCGCCGAGTAGTAGTGCAGGGCGCGATCGGCGATGTGGGCCAACGGGAGATACGAGACGGTTCGGCCACCGGGCGAGAAGACACCGAATTCGTCGTAGGACTTCATCGTCGAGATCACGTTGCCGTGGGTCAGCTGCACACCCTTCGGCGGTCCTGTGGTGCCGGAGGTGTAGATCAGCGTCGTGATGTCCGTCGGTTCGACGGCCCGCCACGTCGCCTCGAACTCGGGGAAGTCCGCTTCGGGCAGGCCATCCTCGAGCACGATGATCTGCAGGTTCGCGTTGGCGGCCTTGATCGCCTCGACGAACTGCTGCTCGGCGATGACAACCCGGTTGCCGGCGTTGCCGAACAGGTACTCGATCTGCTCCGGTGAGGACGAGTTGTAGATCGAGAACGGCGTGGCACCCAGGTGCACCGTCGCCATGTCGGCGATGAAGAACTCCGGGCGGTTCGTCGTCATGAGCGCGAGCGTGTCGCCACGCCGGACGCCGAGTTGTGCGAGTCCGCCCGCGACACGCTCGACCTTGGCAGCCCACTCGCCGTACGTCATGCGTTGCGCATCACCGGGCGTCCGCAGGGCGGGCTCGTCGAAATAGCGCTGGGCGGTGAGCTGAAAGGCCTCACACAGTGTGGCCGCGTCGAGTGCAGGCAGGTCGTTGTTGGTCATGCTTTTCCTCGCGAAGTGGGGCTACCTCCCTGCACGGATGTGCTGGGGGATTCGCGCATCCTGACAGCGGGCGGTTTCGTGGTCAATGGCCAATATGTCCAACGAGTTTGTGTGGGTTGGCAGGTAGGCTCGTTGTCACCAGTCACGGGAGGTGAGTCATGACCGAATTCGACCCGCTGTCCAGTGACGCGCGCTTGGCCGACGTCGAGTCGCGCCTCGCCACCACGACGGCGCAGAACGACCGTCTCATCCACACGCTGCGTGAGGCCCGCGACCAGATCGTCGCGCTCAAGGAGGAGGTCGACCGGTTGGCCCAGCCGCCGACCGGCTTCGGCACGTTCCTGCAGCTCAACGATGACGGCTCGGTCGACGTCTTCACCGGCGGCCGCAAGCTGCGCGTCAATGTCAGCCCGGCGGTGGACAAGGACGGTTTGCGCAAGGGCCAGGAGGTCATCCTCAACGAGGCCATGAACGTGGTCTCGGCGCTGGAGTTCGAGACCACCGGCGAAGTCGTCATGCTCAAGGAGTTGATGGCCGACGGCGAGCGCGCGCTCGTTCTCGGCAACGCCGACGAGGAGCGCATCGTGCGCATCGCCGACTCGCTGGTGGGCACCAAGATCCGCGCCGGCGACTCGTTGTTGCTCGACAGCCGCTCCAACTACGTCTACGAGAAGGTTCCCAAGAGCGAGGTCGAAGAGCTCGTTCTCGAGGAGATCCCGGACGTCGACTACGACAAGATCGGCGGCCTGGGATCGCAGATCGAGTCCATTCGCGATGCGGTGGAGCTGCCGTACCTGCACCCCGACGTCTTCATCGAGCACAAGCTCAAGCCGCCGAAGGGCGTTCTGCTCTACGGCCCGCCGGGCTGTGGCAAGACCATGATCGCCAAGGCGGTTGCCGCGTCGCTGGCCAAGAAGGTCTCGGAGAAGACCGGCGAGGAAGGGCGCTCCTACTTCCTGAACATCAAGGGTCCGGAGCTGCTCAACAAGTACGTCGGCGAGACCGAGCGACACATCCGGCTGGTGTTCCAGCGGGCGCGCGAGAAGGCTTCCGAGGGCACCCCGGTCATCGTGTTCTTCGATGAGATGGACTCGCTGTTCCGCACCCGCGGTTCCGGCGTCTCCTCCGACGTCGAGAACACGATCGTGCCGCAGCTGCTGAGCGAGATCGACGGCGTCGAGGGTCTGGAGAACGTGCTCGTCATCGGTGCGTCCAACCGTGAGGACATGATCGACCCGGCCATCCTGCGGCCGGGACGGCTCGACGTGAAGATCAAGATCGAGCGCCCGGACGCCGAGGCGGCCCGCGACATCTTCAGCAAGTACCTCGTCGCGGACCTGCCGTTGCATTCCGATGATCTCGCCGAGTTCGGCGGCGATGCCGCGGCCACCGTCAACGGCATGGTGCAGCGGGTGGTCGAGCGGATGTACGCCGAGACGCAGGAGAACCAGTTCCTCGAGGTCACCTACGCCAATGGCGACAAGGAGATCCTGTACTTCAAGGACTTCAACTCCGGCGCGATGATCCAGAACATCGTCGATCGCGCCAAGAAGATGGCGATCAAGGACCTCCTCGACCACGGTCAGCGCGGCCTGCGGGTGCAGCACCTGCTGCAAGCCTGCCTGGACGAGTTCAAGGAGAACGAAGACCTGCCCAACACCACGAACCCGGACGACTGGGCTCGTATCTCGGGCAAGAAGGGTGAGCGGATCGTCTTCATCCGCACGCTCGTCTCCGGCAAGGGCGGGCAGGAGCCCGGTCGCTCCATCGACACCGTCGCCAACACCGGCCAATACCTGTAGGTGGAGCTGGCGGAAATCCGGTACGACGATCCGGTCGTGCAGGAACTGGTCCACGAGGTGCAGGCCGAGTACGGACGACGCTACGGCGGCGACGGCGACACCAGCCCGATGGACGCGGAGCGGTTCGTTGCTCCCCACGGCCGGTTCTTCCTCGCCAGGGTCGCCGGTGAGCCGGTCGGCATGGGCGGTTGGCGGTGGGGCGGCCCGGTCAATGGGGACGCCGAGATCAAGCGCATGTACGTGCGCGAGGGGCATCGTCGCACCGGCGTGGCGCGGACCATCCTGGCCGAGCTCGAGCGAACGGCCGAGGCGGCGGGCGTCCACCGGCTGGTGCTCGAGACCGGGAGTGCGCAGCCGGAGGCCATCGCCATGTACCGAGCATCCGGGTTCGTCGACATCCCGGCCTTCGGCCACTACGCGTGTGCACCCGAGGCCGTGCACCTGGGCAAGGACCTGACGGGCACAGCACGCGGGGTCTAGCATCCCCAGCATGTCGTACTTCGTCACGGGCGCCACCGGCTTCATCGGACGCCGTCTGGTCACTGAACTGGTCAACAACCGTCGCGGGACCATCTGGGTGCTGGTGCGTCCCGGGTCCGAGGAGAAGCTGGACAAGTACCGCTATCGCTGGAACAACAGTGCGCGGATCAAGGCGGTGCCCGGGCAGCTGACCGAAAAGGGTCTCGGCGTCGACCCGGCGTGGGTGGCCGAGAACAAGGGCACGATCAAGCACTTCTTCCACCTCGCCGCCTCGTACGACATGACGGCAACCAAGAAGCAGAACGATGCCCTCAACACCGGCGGAACGCGGCACGCGCTGCAGCTGGCCGAGGCGCTGGACGCCGGATGCTTCAACTTCACCTCGTCCATCGCCGCCTCGGGGGAGTACGAGGGGACGTACACCGAGGACATGTTCGACGTCGGCCAGAAGTTCGCCTCCGACTACCACCGCACCAAGTTCGAGTCCGAGCAGCTGGTGCGCGAGACGTCGAAATTGCCGTGGCGGGTCTATCGTCCGTCGATGGTCCTGGGCGACTCCGAGACCGGCGAGATCGACAAGATCGACGGCCCCTACTACTTCTTCACGCTGATCAAGCGGATGCGCGACTACCTGCCGGGCTTCCTGCCGTCGGTGCCGGCGCCCGGCTTCACGCTGACGAACGTCGTCCCGGTCGACTACGTGGCCAAGGCGATCGACGCGCTCGCCCACAAGCCGGGTCTGGACAACCGGGCCTTCCATCTGGTCAACCCGACGCCGCAGCGCAACGTCGACATCCTGGAGGTCTTCTCCGAGGCGGCCAAGTCGCCGCACCTGAAGGTGGCGCTCGACGGCCGGATCGCCGACTTCGTGCCCACCCGCGCAATCCAGCTGGCGCTGGCGAAGGCGACGTCGAGCGGCCCGGGGGAGGTCATCGCGCGTCAGACGCTCGGTCGCTTCGGCATCCCGCCGGAAGTGCTCGCGCATGTGAGCCTTCCGACGACCTACGACAGCACGGCGACGGTCGAGGCGCTCGAAGGCACCGGCGTCGAGTTGCCCGAGTTCCGGTCCTATGCGGCCACGCTGTGGGACTACTGGGAGCAGAACCTCGACCCTGACATCACGGCCGACAAGGCCAGCACCAAGGCGCTGACGGGCAAGACGGTGGTCATCACCGGGGCGTCGTCGGGGATCGGCAAGGCGACGGCACTGCGGGTGGCCCTGCATGGCGGCATCCCGATCCTCGTGGCGCGCGGGGAGGAGAAGCTGCTGCAGACCCAGGGGGACATCGAGGCGCTCGGTGGCACTGCACACGTCTACACCTGCGACCTGTCCGACCTCGACGACATCGACCGGTTGGCCAAGCTGATCGTCAAGAACCACGACCACGTCGACTTCCTGGTCAACAACGCCGGCCGATCGATTCGCCGGTCCCTGCGTCTGTCGATGGACCGATTCCACGACTTCGAACGCACCATGCAGCTGAACTACTTCGGCGCCATTCGGCTCATCATGGGGCTCACGCCTGCCCTCACCGGAGGGGGCCACGTCATCAACATCTCCTCGATCGGCGTCCAGACCAACCCGCCGCGGTTCGCGGCGTACGTCGCGTCCAAGGCGGCCCTGGATGCCTGGAGCCGGGTGGTGAGCTCGGAGGTGATCGGCGACGGTATTTCGTTCACCTCGATCCACATGCCGCTCGTGCGGACGCCGATGATCGCGCCGACGAAGATCTACCGGAAGTTCCCGACGATCAGCTCCTCCCAGGCGGCGGAGCTGGTGCTCAAGTCGATGCGCGACAAGCCGACGGAGCTGAACACGCTGGTCGGCACGGCCGGCGAGATCACCCACGCGATCGCGCCGACGTTCGCGTTCCGCGTCCTCAATCAGGCGTACAAGATGTTCCCGGATTCGGCGGCCGCCCGCGGCGACAAGGCGGCCGACGACGTCACGAAGCAACAGAAGGCGCTGGCCAGCATCCTGCGCGGAGTGCACTGGTGATCACGGCGTAGAAATCGCGTCGACCCCCGTAGGCTTGCGGCATGACGGTGCGACGGGTGCAGGGCAGCGAGGTCGAGTACGGCATCGCGGTGACCGGCCAGCCGCACGCGAACCCGATGGTGGCGTCCACGCACGTGGTGAATTCCTATGCGGCTGCCCATGGGCTCACTCGTCGGGCCCGCTGGGACTTCGAGGAGGAGAACCCGCTTCGCGACGCGCGCGGCTTCGATCTCAGCCGTGACGCCGCCGATCCGTCCCAGCTCACCGACGAGGACCTCGGCCTGGCGAACATCATCCTGTCGAACGGGGCCCGGCTCTACGTCGACCACGCCCACCCGGAGTACTCGAGCCCGGAGGTGACCAACCCGCGCGATGTCGTGGTCTGGGAGAAGGCCGGCGAGGCCGTGATGCGCCTCGGGGCCGAACTGGCGGGCCGCCTGCCCGGTGCCCACCCGATCGTCCTGTACAAGAACAACGTCGACAACAAGGGTGCGTCCTACGGATCGCACGAGAACTATCTGATGGCCCGCGACGTGCCGTTCGAGAACATCGTGGAGCAGCTGACGCCGTTCTTCGTGTCGCGGCAGGTCATCACCGGCGCCGGACGCGTCGGCCAGCGTCAGGACGGCAGCGTGCATGCGTTCCAGCTCGCGCAGCGCTCCGACTACATGGAAGTCGGCGTGGGCCTGGAGACCACGCTCAAGCGCCCGATCATCAACACCCGTGACGAACCGCACGCCGATCCGAAGAAGTACCGCCGCCTGCACGTCATCCTCGGCGACGCCAACTGCTCGGAGATCGCGATCTACCTCAAGCACGGGATGACGTCGCTGGTGCTCGCGATGATCGAGACCGGCGAGCTGGACGACGTGCCGCAGCTGGCCAATCCGGTGCAGGCCCTGCACCACATCTCGCACGACCCGACGCTGAAGGTGGCCGTCGAGCTGTTCGACGGTCGGACGATCACGGCGCTCGACCTGCAGGGCCGGTACCTCGCTGCCGCTCAGGCGTTCGTCGAGCGACACGGCAGTGACGACCAGACCGATGACGTCTTGGCCCGCTGGGAGAGTCTGCTCAGCCGGCTGGCGGTCGACCCGCACCAATGCGCGCGCGAGCTGGACTGGGTGGCCAAGCTCGGGCTGCTCGAGCGATACCGCGACCGTGACGGACTCGACTGGGATCACGCGAAGCTGCACCTGGTCGACCTGCAGTATCACGATGTGCGGCTGGAGAAGGGCCTGTACCACTCACTCGTCCGGTCCGGTCGAATCGATCGACTCATCGCCGACGACGAGATCAAGGATGCCGTGGCAACCCCGCCGATCGACACGCGTGCCTATTTCCGCGGCATGTGCCTGGCCCGCTTTGCGCCTGACATCGCCGCGGCATCGTGGGACTCGGTGATCTTCGACCTGCCCGGGCACGACTCGCTGCAGCGAGTCCCGACCATGGAACCGCTGCGCGGCACAAAGGAACACGTGGGTGCCCTGTTCGACCGTTGCGAATCGGCAACCGAGCTGTTCCGCGCGATAACCGCCACCTGAGGTAACCGCCAACTGACTAGGCTTGTGCCATGTCCGAACAGCAGCAACGCAGCACCAAGAAGTCGACCGAGGAATCGGCCGAAGTCGAGGCCACCAGCGACGTTTCCGAGCGCAAGGAAAAGCTCGACGACGACGTTGACTCGATCCTCGACGAGATCGATGACGTGCTGGAGGAGAACGCCGAGGAGTTTGTGCGCAGTTTCGTGCAGAAGGGCGGCCAGTGATGCTCCCGAAGCCCTACACGGCGACGGGCAACGCATCCTTCGCGGACTTCCTCGCACAGCAGGCGCCCGAGCTGCTGCCGAGTGCGCGTTCGGCCACCGGCAGCCTGGCCGACATCGCGCCGCACGCGACCACGATCGTCGCCGCCACCTTTCCCGGTGGTGTCGTCATGGCCGGCGACCGGCGAGCGACCATGGGCAACGTCATCGCCCAGCGCGACATCGAGAAGGTTTTCCCTGCCGACGAGTTCTCCTGCATCGGCATCGCCGGAACAGCCGGCCTCGCGGTCGAGCTCGTACGGCTGTTCCAAGTGGAGCTCGAGCACTACGAGAAGCTCGAAGGCACCGGATTGTCGGCCGACGGCAAGGCCAACCGGCTGGCTGCTCTCATCCGCGGCAATCTCGGCTTGGCGATGCAGGGCCTGGCCGTCGTGCCGCTGTTCGCCGGATACGACCAGATCACCGGTGAGGGACGCATCTTCTCGTACGACGTCACCGGTGGGCGGTACGAAGAGCACGCGTTCCATGCGGTCGGGTCGGGTTCGGTGTTCGCCCGCGGATCGCTGAAGAAGCTCTACCAGCACGATCTGTCCGAGACCGACGCGATCACCGCCGCCATCCAGGCGCTCTACGACGCGGCCGACGACGACTCGGCCACCGGTGGACCCGACCTCACGCGCCGCATCTTCCCGGTCGTCGCCGTTGTCACCAAGGACGGCTACCGGCGGATCCCGGATGCCGAGATCGGCGCCATCGCCGATGCGGTCTTCGGCGCTCGCCTCATCCGTCCCGATGGCCCAGCGGCCCCTCTCTCCTAGGAGTCACCGTGACGATGCCGTTCTACGTCTCGCCCGAGCAACTCATGAAGGACCGGGCGGATTTCGCCCGGAAGGGCATTGCGCGTGGCCGCAGCGTTGTTGTTGTCCAATACACCGACGGGGTCGTGTTCGTTGCGGAGAATCCGTCCAAGGCCCTGCACAAGGTCAGCGAGATCTACGACCGCATCGGGTTCGCCGCCGTCGGCCGCTACAACGAGTTCGAGAACCTGCGGATCGCCGGCGTCCGGCTGGCCGACATGCGCGGGTACTCCTATGACCGGCGTGACGTCACCGGGCGCGCGTTGGCCAATGCCTACGCCCAGACGTTGGGCACGATCTTCTCGGCCGGTGGCGAGAAGCCCTACGAGGTCGAGCTGTTCGTCGCCGAGGTGGGGGAGACGGCCGACGTCGACCAGATCTACCGGCTGACCTACGACGGTTCGGTGGCCGACATCCGCGGATTCGGAGTCATGGGCGGGCAGACCGAGAAGGTCGAGGAATACCTGAAGTCGGCCTATTCGGAGGGTCTCGACCTCAACGCCGCGATCAAGCTGGCGGTGGACGCGCTCGGTCAGGATTCCACGCCCGCGCGCACCATTCCGGCCAGCGATCTCGAGGTGGGCGTTCTGGACCGGACGCGAGCCCTCGCCCGCAAGTTCAGGCGCCTCCCGGTCGACGCGGTGGAGCAGGCCCTGAGTTGACCCCGATGGGTGGCGCGAGACCGTAGGCTCTCGGTATGGACCGGCGCATCTTCGGCATCGAGAACGAGTACGGGGTCACCTGCTCGTTCAAGGGCCAGCGTCGCCTGAGCCCCGACGAGGTCGCGCGCTACCTGTTCCGCCGTGTCGTCTCGTGGGGCCGCAGCAGCAACGTGTTCCTGCGCAATGGTGCTCGGCTGTACCTCGACGTCGGCAGCCACCCCGAGTACGCGACGCCCGAATGTGACGACATCGTCGATCTGGTCACGCACGACCGCGCAGGTGAGCGCATCCTCGAAGGCCTCATGGTCGACGCACAGGCGCGCCTCGCCGAGGACGGCATCGACGGCGACATCTACCTGTTCAAGAACAACACCGACTCCGCCGGAAACTCCTACGGCTGCCATGAGAACTACCTCGTCGGCCGCGGCGGCGAGTTCTCCCGGCTCGCCGACGTGCTCATTCCGTTCCTCGTCTCGCGCCAGATCATCGCCGGCGCGGGCAAGGTCCAGATGTCGCCGCGCGGGCCGGTCTACTCGGTCAGCCAGCGGGCCGAGCACATCTGGGAGGGCGTCTCCAGCGCAACGACGCGGTCGCGGCCGATCATCAACACCCGTGACGAGCCGCACGCCGACGCCGAGCGATTCCGCCGCCTGCACGTCATTGTCGGCGACTCCAACATGAGCGAGACGACGACCATGCTCAAGGTCGCCACCACCGACCTCGTGCTGCGCATGGTCGAGGCCGGCGTCACCATGCGCGACCTGACGCTGGACAACCCGATCCGCGCCATCCGCGAGATCTCCCACGACATGAGCGGCCAGCGGAAGGTGCAACTGGCCAACGGCCGTGAGCTGTCGGCGCTGGAGATCCAGGCCGAGTACTTCGGGAAGGCGGCCGAGTTCGTCGACCGGCACGGACTGCACACGCCCACCATCGACCGCGCCATGGATCTGTGGGAGCGGACGCTCAAGGCGGTCGAGTCCGAAGACCTCTCCATCGTCGAGCGCGAGATCGACTGGGTCATCAAGTACCGGCTGCTCGACCGCTATCGGACGACGCACGGGCTCAGCTGGGCTGACCCGCGCATCGCCCAGCTCGACCTCGCCTATCACGACATCCGGCGCGACCGTGGACTGTTCTACCTGCTGGAGCGCAACGGCGCGGTTGCCCGGGTCACCCGCGACCTCGACGTCTTCGCGGCCAAGAGCGTCCCGCCGCAGACCACCCGCGCCCGGCTGCGCGGCGACTTCATTCGCAAGGCGCAGGAGCGTCGCCGCGACTTCACCGTCGACTGGGTGCACCTGAAGCTCAACGACCAGGCGCAGCGCACCGTCCTGTGCAAGGACCCGTTCCGCTCACACGACGAACGGGTGCAGCGCCTCATTGACAGCATGTGAGAGGCTCGGGATCGTGCGTCGTATCCCCTTGTCCAAGAGCACTGCCCTGGTCCTGACGTTCGCGCTCGTCGTCACCGGCTGTTCCGGCGGCTCGCCGCTGGACGAGCTCTCCGTCGGCGGGACCGCGAAGGCACCGAAGGTGACCGTCCCGGAGGATTTCTCGGTCGACGAGACGACCACGAAGGTGGTCAAGCAGGGCACAGGCGCCAAGCTGGCGTCCGGCGACCTGGCCAAAGTCGCGTTCGTGGCCTACAACGGTCGCACCGGCAAGCAGTTCGACACGTCCTACGGCGGTCGCACCCCACTCACCGTCGAGCTGACGAAGGACAAGTCGCTGGCCGGCTTCGTGAAGGTGCTCAAGGGCCAGCGAGTCGGATCCCAGCTCCTCGCCGCGATCCCGCCGATCGACGGTTTCGGGACCGCGCGACCCGAGGTCGGTCTCAACCAGTCCGACACGATGGTCTTCTACCTGGACATTCTGGCGAAGGTCGGCACGGTGGCGACCGGCAAGAAGCAGGCGCTCCCAGCCGACGTCCCCGTCCCCATCGTGAAGGAAGGTCACCCGACCGGCTTCACCAAGACGGCCACGACACCGGCGACGCTGACTGAGTCGAGCGCGCACATCGCCGTCAAGGGCAGTGGCGCCAAGGTGCCGAAGGGTGGCACCGTCGTTGCCCATTACCTCGGCCAGGTGTTCCCGCAAGGCGCCGTCTTCGACACGTCGTGGGACCGCGGAGCTCCGGCGACGTTCCCGCTCGGCAGTGTCATCAAGTGCTGGCAGAACCTGCTGCCCGGTGTGCCGGTCGGCAGCCGGGTCGTGCTGCAGTGCACGGCCGAGGAAGCCTATGGCGACACGCCGCAGCCCGGCAGCAAGATCAAGCCCGGCGACGCACTGCTGTTCGTCGTCGATGTGCTCGACGCGTACTGAGGCGCCGCATGGCCCGTGACAAGCCCGAACGCCTGCTCAACCTGACGTTCATGCTGCTCAGCACGTCGCGGTTCATTCCGAAGGACCAGATCCGGCGTGCCATCGGGCCGTACCGGGAGGCGCCGTCCGACGACGCGTTTGAGCGCATGTTCGAACGCGACAAGGAGGAGCTCCGCAGCCTCGGCATCGACATCGAGACCGGAAGCTTCGATTCGTTTTTCGGCGACGATCCGGGCTACCGCATTCGCCGCGACACCGCCGAACTGCCCGAGATCGAGCTGACCCCGCAGGAGGCCGCCGCGGTCGGCGTGGCGGCGAACGTCTGGCAGCATCCCGGACTGGCCGGCGACTCGTCGCGTGCGGTGGTCAAGCTGAAGGCCGCGGGGCTGACCATCGATCCGTCCGTACTCGCCGTCGAGGAACCGCGGATACGCGTCGAAGAGCCAGCCTTCGACGCGATGCTGGAGGCGGCCACGACGCGCCGCCCGGTGAGGTTCAGTTATCGGCGCGAGGGTTACGACGCCGCCGAGCGGCATCTCCAGCCGTGGGGCGTGCTGTCGTGGCGGGATCGGTGGTACGTCGGTGGCTTCGACACCGACCGAGGCGAACCCCGGCTGTTCCGCATCTCCCGGGTCGAGGGCGCGGTGAAGTTCGCCGGTGAGCCGGGGGCCTACGAGATTCCACCCGAGGCAAACCTGCGCGACGTCGCCGCGGCGCTGTTCCCGCCGTCACCGGACCGGACGGCCACCCTGCGCGTCGCCCCGGGACGTGCCCACGGCCTTCGGGCTGTCGCGGTGAGCGTCACGGCACTCGATGACGGGCGGGACGAGATCGAAGTGCCGTTCGCCGTGGCCTCCGACCTCGCCGCCGAGGTTGCCTCGTACGGCGACGGCGTGGTCGTGGTCGGCCCGGGCGACGTGCGCGATGCCGTCGTCGCGCACCTGCGGGGTGCACTGTGAGCGCCGCAGACCGGCTGACCCGGCTGTTCGCCCTCGTGCCCTACCTCCAGAACAACCAGGGCATACCGGTCAAGGAGGTCGCGGCTGAGTTCGGTGTCCCGGTCCGGGAGATCCTCAAGGACATCAGCACGCTGTGGGTGACCGGCATCGGTGACCTGCCGGGGGAGCTCATCGACTTCGACTACGACGCGCTCGAAGAGGACGGCCTGATCTTCATCAAGGATGCCGAGTTCCTTCCGCGGCCGCTGCGGCTGTCGCGGAACGAGGGGATCGCGTTGGTGATCGGGCTGCGCACCCTCCGCGAGACGGCCGACGAGGCCGAGTTCGCCGTGATCGACAGCGCACTCGCAAAGCTTGAGGCCGCCGTCGGCGACGCCAGCCGGGCACCGGTCGACGTCCACGTGGAGAAGATCGACCCGGCCATCATGGCCACCGTGCGACAGGCGTTGGCGGACGCCCAGCGGCTGGACATCGACTACACGACGCAGTCGCGGGATGAGCGGGCCCATCGCCTGGTCGACCCGTTGCGGTTGTTCACGTCCGAGGGTCGGCACTACCTGGAGGCGTGGTGCCTGCGGGAGCAGGATGTCCGCATCTTCCGGCTCGACCGCATGTTGGGCGCCTCGCTGACCGGCGAGCCGGCCGAGATCCGCGAAGCCGAGCCGCGTGACCTCGCGGCCGATCTGTTCGCATCGCCCGATGCGCCCTATGGAGTGTTCGCGCTCGATCCCGGGGCGCACTGGATGATCGAGTACTACCACGCCACCGACGTCGTCCCGAGCGGCGACGGATCTGACCTGGTGCGCGCCCGGATCGTCGGTGCCGATTGGGCGTGGCTCGTCCGGTTTGCGCTGCGTCACGCCGGCACGGTGCGCGTCATCGAGCCGGCACAGCTGGCCGAGGATGTCCGGTCGGCCGCCCACGCCGCACTGAGCGCGTACGATGGTCTCGACAGCACGACGGAGGAGTAGTCATGTTCAGCCAGATCGGTGCAACCGAGATTCTCATCATCCTCGGCATCGTCGTGCTCCTGTTCGGTGCCAAGAAGCTGCCCGAACTGGCTCGTGGTTCCGGTGAGGCGCTGCGCATCTTCAAGTCCGAGGTGAAGGCCGACGACAAGCCCGAGGCGATCGAGGCGCAGGCCTTGGAGTCCTCGGCGGACCAGGCCGAGAAGAAGCCCGAGCAGCAGGCCTGACCTTGGCCGAGTCCGACAGCGGCGTGATGCCGCTCATGGACCACCTGCGCGAACTGCGCCGTCGGCTGTTGATCGCGGTCGTCGCGATCCTGGTCGGAACGATCGTCGGTTGGGTCGCATACCCGCAGGTGTTCGAGTTCGTGAAGCAGCCGTACGTCGAAGGCATCGCGCCGCTGCTCAACCGCTCCGGGTTCGACGCGACGCTTGTGCTGAGCGGCGGCATCGGGTCGGCGTTCACGTTCCGGCTCAAGGTCGCGCTGGTCTTGGGCCTGTTGCTCACGTCGCCGATCTGGGTGTGGGAGATCTGGGCGTTCATCCTGCCCGCGCTTCACCGCAACGAGAAGCGATGGGTGTACGTGCTGACCGCCGTGGGCGTGCCGTTGTTCCTCGGCGGAGTGACCATCGGATACCTGGTTCTCCCGAAGGGCATCCAGGTCCTCGTGAGCTTCGCGCCGGAGTCGATCCAGGTGCTGCTGAACCTGGGGGACTACCTGAGTTTCATGCTGCGGACGGTGCTCGTGTTCGGCGTGGCCGCACAGATTCCGTTGGTGGTGGTGCTGCTGAATCGGATCGGGGCGGTCTCGGCCCGGCAACTCGCCGCTGCCCGCCCCTGGACGATCCTCGGCATCTTCGTGTTCGCGGCAATAGCCACACCCAGCACCGACCCGTTGACCATGCTCTTCCTCGCCGTGCCGATGACCGTGCTCTATCTGCTCTCCGAGCTGATCGCGCGCCTCACCGACCGCCGTGCTGCGAAGGTGGCCGCCGGGTAAGACCCTAGGGTGAGGCTATGCAGATTGCCGTGGTCGTGAACCCGACATCCGGCAGGCGCAAGGGTGAGCAGATCGCGCGCGAAGCGGTGGCCTCGTTGCGCGCGCATGGCCACCAGGTCGACGAGCTCCGCGGCGAGACCGCGCACGACGCACATGGCCGGCTCAAGGCCCGCATCGAGACCGGCCCACAGCTCGACCTCGTCGCGGTTGTCGGGGGAGACGGCGCACTGCACGAGCTACTGCCGACCCTCCATGCGAGTCGGATCACAGCAGCGATGATCCCGGCCGGCACCGGCAACGACGTGGCGCGTCATCTCGGGGTTCGCGAACCTCGCACGGCTGTCGAGGCCATTCACGCCCACCGGACGAAGACCATCGATCTGATCAAGGCCGACGAAGTGCTCGTGGCAACCGTTGTTGCGTCCGGGTTCGACTCGAAGGTCAACGAACGGGCCAACGCCATGACGTGGCCGCGTGGCAACCTGCGCTACAACCTGGCCATCCTCAAGGAGCTGCGCGAGTTCGAGCCGCTGACCTTCACCTTGGAGGCCGATGGGCAGCACTACGAACGCCGGGCGATGCTCGTGGCCGTGGCCAATCTGCCCAGTTTCGGCGGTGGGTTGCGAATCGGTGAGGGCGCAGAGGACGACGACGGCTTGCTCGACGTGGTCGTCATCCACCCGGTGTCCAAGCTCAAGCTGGTCAGGGTGTTCCCGATGCTCTATCGCGGCACGCACATCCACCTGCCCGAGTTCGAGCGCATCCGGGCCAAGCGGGTCACCTGGGCCGCCGAGGGAATCGTCGCCTATGGCGACGGCGAGCGCCTCGGCCCGCTGCCGGTGACGGCCGAAGTCGTGCCACGGGCGCTCACCATGATCGCGAGCGACGCGTGAACCACCTCGTCGACTTCCGCAAGCTCTACGACTTCCCGCTCGACCCGTTCCAGGTCGAGGCCTGTGAGGCGGTGGAAGCAGGCCATGGTGTCCTCGTCGCGGCCCCGACCGGATCCGGCAAGACGCTGGTCGGCGAGTTCGCCGTCCACCTTGCCCTGGCCACTGGCCGGAAGTGCTTCTACACGACGCCGATCAAGGCCCTGTCCAACCAGAAGTTCACCGATCTCGTCGACCGGTACGGTCCGGGCAATGTCGGACTCTTGACCGGAGACAACTCCATCAACGGCGAAGCGCCCATCGTGGTCATGACCACCGAGGTGCTGCGCAACATGCTCTACGCCGGCTCGCACACGCTGCTCGACCTCGGCTACGTCGTCATGGACGAAGTGCATTACCTCGCCGACCGCGCCCGCGGCGCCGTGTGGGAAGAGGTGATCATCGGCTTGCCCGAATCGGTGAGCGTGATCGCCCTGTCGGCAACGGTGTCCAACGTCGAGGAATTCGGGGCTTGGCTCACCGAGGTGCGCGGCAACACCGTCACGATCGTCGAGGAGCGCCGGCCGGTCCCGTTGCATCAGCACGTGCTCGTCGGACGCCAGCTGCACCCGCTGTTCGAGCGCGGAACCGCCGGTGCCGACGAGGGGGAGCCGCGGGTCAACCGACAGCTGGAGCGCATGGCGCACGAGGACCGCTTCCTGCGCGGGACGAAACAGGGGCGCGGGGGGCGGGGCCACCGGGATCCCGGGGGTAAGCATCGTGCGAAGCACCGGACGCCGACGCGCGCCGAGCTCGTCGAGAAGCTCGCCACCGAGGACCTCCTGCCGGCCATCGTGTTCGTGTTCAGCCGCGCCGGGTGCGCGGCCGCGGTGCAGCAGTGCCTCGACGCCAAGCTGCTCCTCACCAACGGCGAGGAACGCGGCACGATCGAGCGCGCAGTCGACGAGGCCACCGCACACCTGCCGGACGCCGACCTGAGCGTTCTGGGCTTCTATGAGTTCCGGGAGGCCCTGGGCCGTGGCATCGCCGCGCACCATGCCGGCATGCTCCCGGCATTCAAGGAGGTCGTCGAGGATCTGTTCAGCCAGGGCCTGCTCAAGGTCGTGTTCGCCACCGAGACCCTCGCGCTCGGCATCAACATGCCGGCGCGCACGGTCGCCATCGAGCGCTTGAGCAAATGGAACGGCGAAACGCACGTCGACGTCACGCCGGGGGAGTACACCCAGCTGACCGGGCGTGCCGGGCGCCGCGGCCTGGACATCGAGGGTCACGCAGTGGTGCTGTGGCAGAGCGGATTCGATGCCCGCCAGGTCGCCGGGCTCGCCTCGACGCGTACGTATCCGCTGACGTCGTCCTTCCGCCCGTCCTACAACATGGCGGTCAATCTGGTCGGCCAGTTCGGGCGCGAGAAGACCCGTGCGCTGCTGGAGCAGTCGTTCGCGCAGTTCCAGGCCGACCGCTCGGTCGTTGGCATCGCCACGCAGATCCGCAAGGCTGAGGAAGCCCTTGCCGGATACCTGGAGTCCGCGTCCTGCCACCTCGGCGACTTCCTGGAGTACCAAGGCCTGCGGCGCGAACTGAGCGATCTCGAATCGGCCGGATCGAAGTCCCGGCGAGCAGAACGACGCACGGCGGTGACCCAGAGTCTGGCGAAGCTCAAGCCCGGCGACGTCATCCGTGTCCCGAGCGGACGGTGGGCCGGCCTGGCCGTCGTCCTCGACCCCGGACTGCGCGACTCCGATGATCCGCGCCCGTTCGTGCTCACGGCCGGACGCCATGCGCGACGCCTCGCCTTGATCGACTTCTCGACACCAGTGGCACCGATCACCTGGATGCGCGTGCCGAAGGCGTTCAATGCGCGTAATCCGCAGGCGCGCCGTGACTTGGCGAACCGGCTGACGTCGATCGAAATGCCGTCTGAGTCGTCCTCGAAATCACGTGAGGGCGGTGGTGCCGAGGCGAGCTCCGCTCGTACCTCAGCCACCGAACCTGCGGAGATCACCGAGTTGCGCCGGCGGATGAAGAGTCATCCGTGCCACGCGTGTCCGGACCGGGAGTCCCACGCCCGCTGGGCCGAGCGATACGTGAAGCTGCAGCGCGACACCGACAACCAGCGCCGACGCATCGAGACTCGCACCAACACCGTCGCCCGCGAGTTCGACCGCGTGTGTGAGGTTCTCGACGCGCTCGATTACCTCGACGGAGACGCCGTCACCGAGGCCGGCAAGCGGCTGCAGCGCATCTACGGTGAACTCGACCTCGTCGTCAGTGAATCGCTGCGGCGCGGGCTGTGGGACGACCTCGACCCGCCCGAGCTCGCCGCCGTCGTCAGCGCGCTCACGTTCGAGACGCGGGCCGACGAGGCTCCGGTGCCGCTGCTACCGACCAGACACGTCCGTACGGTCGCCGACGAGATGGTCAAGTTGGGTGGCGATCTCCAGCAACTCGAACGTGACCACCGGCTGAAGACGTTGCGGTCACTGGACTTCGGGTTCGCGCAGACCGTGTGGGAGTGGGCGTCCGGTGCCGAACTCGACGATGTGCTCGCCGAGGCAGACATCGCCCCGGGCGACTTCGTCCGCTCCGTCAAGCAGGTCATCGATGCACTCGGGCAGATCGCCGACGCGGCCGCGACGCACGAACTTCGCGAGACCGCCCGAGCGGCGCTGGTGGAGCTCCGCCGTGGTGTGGTGGCCTACGCCTCGACGCTGGAGTGAGTCGGGATCAGTCTTCCGAGGTGCTCGGAGCGGCGTTCCACGCCGACTCGACCATGTCGCGGATCGAGTGACGCATCTTCCAGTCGAGGTCCCGGGCAGCCAGGTCGCCATTGGCGACGATGGTGGCCGGGTCGCCCGGTCGACGGGGATTGATCTCGGCCGAGAACGGTTGGTCGGTGACCTCCACAAAAGCCCTCATGATCTCGCGGATGGTGACGCCGTCACCGGAGCCGAGGTTGTAGACCGGCTCGAGGTGCGCGCCGGCTGCGAGCTTGTTTGCTGCGACGACGTGGGCTTCGGCGAGGTCGGCCACATGGACGTAGTCCCGCACACAGGTACCGTCGCGGGTGGGGTAGTCGTCGCCGTTGATTGCCGGCGTTCGGCCACTGCGAAGGGCGTCGATCACCAGCGGGAACAGGTTGTGCGGACTGGTGTCGTACAGGGTGGGCACGGCTGAGCCGACCACGTTGAAGTACCGCAACGACGTGTGCCGGAAGCCGTGGGCCCGAGCGGCTGCCGCAATCAACCATTCGCCGACGAGTTTGGATTCGCCGTAGGGCGACTCGGGACGGGTTTCGGTCTCCTCGGTGACGATGTCGCCCTTCGGTGTTCCGTAGACCGCGGCACTGGAGGAAAACACGATGCTGGGGACCTCAGCCTTGCGCATTGCGGCCAGGAGCCTGGCCGTGCCGGTGACGTTCTGCTCATAGGTGTGCAGTGGCCTCTGCACCGAGACGCCGGCGTACTTGTAGCCGGCCAGGTGAATGACCCCGGTGACGCCGTACTCGTGCATGACCTGCGTGAGCAGGGGAGTGTCGAGCACCGTGCCCTCGACAAATGGGACGTCGGCCGGGACGAAAGCGCCGTGACCGCTGGACAGGTCATCGAAGACGACGACGTCGAGCCCGGATTGCCGGAACGACCGCACGATGTGCGCGCCGATGTAGCCGGCGCCACCGGTGACGAGGAAGGACATGGCGCGACGCTAGCCGAGTGCCGCGATCACGCGGGCGGGAACCCCACCCAAACCCCACCTGGTGCCGAAGGCCGTCAAGCTCTCACTGGCTTCGGCGGTCAACGGCCTGAGCGGAACGACCTCGTCGACCGCGGCGACGTCCTCGCGGACGGCGACAACGGCGCGCGCGGCCGTGATGTAGTCGCGCGAGTCAAGCAGTGACTGCCGGATGCGGGGGCGGAGGTCACTGGCAGGGTCGGCGGCAGCCGCCTCGATTCCGTCGAGGTTGCCATAGGTCGCCAAGAGGCTGGCCGCAGTCTTCTCGCCGATGCCCGGGACGCCCGGCAGGCCGTCCGAGGAGTCGCCGCGCATCACGGCGTAGTCGACGTACTGGTTGGGCTCGATGGAGTACTTCCCGCGGATCCAGGCGGCGTCGACCACCTCGTGGTTGCCCACGCCCCGGGCGGTGTACAGCACGCGGGTGGGATGGTCGTCGTCGACGAGCTGAAACAGGTCTCGGTCACCGGTCACGATGTCGACCGGGCCCTCCCACAGCCGCGCCAGCGAGCCGATGATGTCGTCGGCCTCCGCGCCTTCGGCCCCGATCACCGGGATGCCGAGCAGGGTCAGCGCCTCGGCGATGATCGGAACCTGGGGTGACAGCAGGTCCGGGACCTCCTCAACGCTGACGCCCTCTGAGGTCACCTCCTCGACCCGATGCGCCTTGTACGAGGGGATCAGGTCGACCCGCCAGGCCGGCCGCCAGTCGTCGTCCCAGGCAGCCACGATGGCTTCCGGCCGGTACTGGTCGGCGAGCCGGGCGACAAAGTCGAGCATGCCGCGGACCGCGTTGACGACGGTGCCGTCAGGCGCCGTGAGCGAGTCCGGGACGCCGAAGAACGCGCGGAAGTACAGGCTGGCGCTGTCCAGCAACAGGATGCGTCCGGGCATGGGGCTCAGAATAGGGTGATCAGGCCAGCCAGGCGTGGACGGAGGCTTCGGCGCGACCGGACTCGGCATGCGCTTCGTTTGCAGCGTGAAGTCGTGCGCCCTGGACCGCTGCGTCTTCCGGTGTGGTGAGCAGGCGCCGACAAGCTGCGACGAAGCGGACATCGTCGTCGATCGGCTCGATGCCCAGCAGTTCGGCGAGCGAGCCGGACGCAGCGGACGTTGCCACCACGGGCAACCCGATCGACGCCGCTTCGAGGAGCTTCACCCGCACGCCACCACCGACGTCGATCGGTGCAGCCAGTGCACGGCACCGGGCCAATGCTGCAGGCAGGTCGTCGACGAAGCCTAGATCAGTGACGCCGGACGGCAACTCCGCCGCCCTGGTCGTCGGCGACCCGGAGGGCCGGCCGATGGCCACCAACTCCGCGCCGGTGACGCCGGAGCTGATTTCGGGCCACAGGTCGAGCATCCGCCGCCAGGCCCGTTCATTGGGCGCCCAGGTGCGGTCACCCAGGACAGCGATCCGTGGGGGAGTTGATCGCACATCCATCGCCGGCCGCGACCGAAGCGTCAGTTCCAGCCACACGGAGCGACGGGCTCCGGCGGCTGCGGCCTCGGCCGCGTCCGCCTTGTCGTAGGAGCCCACGGACACCGCGTGCCGGATGACGCGCGTCTCGTCCCGCTCGATCGCCCGGGCCTGAAGGCGGCCGAGCCATCCCCGCGTCGCTCGCCAGACTGGGCCCTCTGGCACGACATTGACGACATGCAACGGCGCGGTGCTCCGGGTGGAGTGAAGAAACGCCTCGGCCAGGTAGTGGTGTACGGCCACGAATGCGTCGGCATCGGACGCCTCGACAGCTGCCCGCAAGGCCAGGTCGTCGTAACGCGCGTGCAGCAGGCTACGTCGACGACGAAGCGCCCGCCCAGCCACGCGCACCGGCGAAACCGGTGGCTTCGGGAGCCGCACGACGCCGTCGCGGTCGCCGAGTTCGGGCTGTGTCGACCAGCAGATGATGGAGACCTCGTGGTCCGCGCGAGCCAGTTCCAGCAGGCGGGTCATCATCGCGGTGTCGCCGACCTGGTCGCAGGTCGGATCCTTGGCGAGAAGGAAGCACAATCTCACGCGTTCCTCCGGAGAGTCGACTAATGCCGGGCAGTGGGCGACCGAGTCCTTAGACTAGGGGAGTACGGGGGACGAGGGTTCCCACAGCTTCTCGAACGGACTGGTTTCACGTGGGCGACTCTCGAACAGTGCTCCACGTCTCCGAGGCATTTGGCGGTGGCGTCGTCGCGGCTGTGCGCGCTCATGTTGCCGCCTCTCCGGAGTTCCGCCATCTGCTGGCGTTCTCCGACCGGCTCGAGGCGCCCCTCACGGGTCACGACCTCGATCCCTTCGACGCACTCGTCACGCTGCCGCACGAGCCACTTGCTGCCATCCGGACCATCCGGCGCGCGGTGCGCAAGCAGCACGTTGACATCGTCCACGCGCACTCGGCCATCGGTGGGGCTCTGTCCCGGCTCGCTGTGCGGTCATCGGACATCCCGATCGTCTACACGCCGCACTGCTTTGCCCACCTGCGCCTCGACCGGTCCGGGTTCAGTCGGGCGGCGTATCGAGCCGTCGAGAAGCGGATGGCCACCAACACCACCGTGTACGCCGCGTGCGCGCCGTACGAGTACGAGCAGTGTGAGGGTCTCGATGCCGGCGTGCCGCGAGTTTACGTCCCCAATGCCCTCACCGCCTCGGACCGTCCGCCGCTCGCGGCCACCGAGCCCGACAGTCGTCCGCACCTGTTGGGCGTCGGCAGGCTTTTCCCGCAGAAGGACCCGGAGTTCTTCGCCGCCGCGGTCGAGGCCGTACGCGCGGCCGGCTTCGAGGTCGATGCGACGTGGATCGGCGACGGTGAAACCCACCTGCGGCGACGGTTGTTGGCCGCCGGCATCGACGTCACCGGTTGGCTGCCACGGGAGGAGTCCCTGCGCCGGCTGGCTCAGCCCGGTGGCATTTACCTGCACTCGGCCCGATGGGAAGGCTTCCCGTTTGCCATTCTCGAGGCCCACGCTGCCGGGCTGCCGCTGATCATCCGGCACATCCCGACGCTGGCTGCCTTCGCGTTCCCCCATGAGGTGCGCGACCCGGGCGACGTCGCCCTCGCCGTCAAGGAACTTACGGATCCACACGCGCGCGCCGACGCGGTGGCGGCCGCGGACCACGTGCTCGCCGGCAACAACTCCGAGCTCCAGCGCAGTCGACTGCTCGAGGCGTACCGCATCGCCTTGAGGTCGGTTGACGCTCCATCGTGACCGAACGTGGGTTCCCGGTCGACACGTGGGTCGAACGGACGGTCGAGCTGCCGAATGGGCTCCGGCATTCCATGGTGGTCGATGCTGCCTCGGACGACCCGCTGACCCGGCTGTACCTCACCGGCGACGGAGTATGGCTCAATGCATACCTGGTGCGAGTCATGTCAGCGGTTGTTCACCCGGGGGATCACGTCGTCGACCTGGGGGCGTTCGCCGGTGACTTCTCCCTGGCGGCAGCGGCCCATGGCTGCGAGGTGCTCGCCGTCGAGGCGAATCCCAACTTGGCCGCCATGCTGACCTACAGCGCTGAGCTCAACCATTTCAGCGCACTCCGTGTCGTCAACGCCGCCGTGGGCGATTTCGCGGGCACGGTGGAGTTCTTGTCGAACGGACCATGGGGACAGGTTCGAGCTCACTCCCAATCAGGCGACGCCCGGGTGACGCGGGTCGCCCAGGTGACTGTCGATGACCTGCTCGCCGCGCTGTCATGGCGCTCGGTTGCGTTCATGAAGGTCGACATCGAGGGTTCGGAGATGCGTGCGCTCGCCGGCGCCTCGGACCTGCTCGCCACTCCCGAGGCCCCCGCCCTGCTCATCGAGTCGAACATCTCGCCGTTGATGGAGAACGGCACCGAGCCACGGGTCCTGCTGGAGGCAATCGAGGACTTCGGCTACACGCTGCACCGCGTCATGCCGGCCGAGATCGTTCCGTGTGACTCAGCCGACTTCCAGGCCGAGACGGTGGCCGACTATCTCGCCCTGAAGAACCGCTCGCCGGCGGACTATGGTCTCGTCGCCCGGACGCCCCTTTCGGTCGACGAAACGGCGGCCCGCGTGCTGGACGAGGCCCGCAGCGAGCACGAGGCGCACCGGCGCAGCATCGGTTGGCAGTTGCAGTTCGCTCGGCCCGAACTGCTGGAGCACCCAGACGTCCGAAAGGCGCTGAGCGAACTTCGGGAGGACCCTGACGAGCGCATTCGTGCTGCCGTCTTTGCGCCGGTCCTGCCGGTGGCGACGGCAACAGCCGCGCGCCCGGAACCCGACGGCCGGTGGCTGACCGAACGGGTCCTGCGCGAGAGTGCGGAAGCACGCGCGGCCGTTGCCTATCGGATGGCGGGCGTTCCCGATGGCGCCTCGTGGCCGGGCGCTGATGTGCAGCCATGGCCCGGACCGCTGGCTCTGGCGGTGGCTCGGCGCTTGTCCGGTGCGGCCGGCCGTCACCCGAGGCTGGCCCGGCTAGCGCGGCGTTTGGCTAGGCGTCGCTCCACTGGCTAGTGGCCAGCGCACTCGGTGGCCGAAGCGAATGCCAGGTAACTCGATCCAACGGTGCAGCGCGATCGACAGTGCCACGACCATGGCGATCGCTCCCGTGGTGGCGATGGCAGGGCTGCCTGTGACGTTGACGAGCCAATGGGCGAACACGACGCCGAGCACGAAGTGGGTCGCGTACACGGTGTAGCTGAGATCAGCCCCAACCTTCGCGACGCGCGATCGAGGGAACTTCTCACGGTGGACATAGGCGAGCGTGAAGAGCGTGAGCGCGACTGCGTAGCCGGAGAACTTGGCACCGGTGAATCCCGCCGCGCGCTCCACGAACCACGCGGACAGCGTCATGGCGCCGGCGCAGACCGCGATCGCCGCGGCTGTCGCTGAACGCGTCCAGCCACGGCGCATTCGGTTGTAGAAGCAGACTCCAGCCAAGGCCACACACATATGCATGGCGTCTGCTGCGAGCGCTTGGGACGCCGTCCACGCCGCGGGGTGCGTCTGGTGCAAGCCGTCGAGGCGGCCCCATGCGGCAATCCCGTAAGCGGCCCACAGGGCAGCCAGCGCACTGACCGCCGCCGGCCGATTCAGCGCCCCTGTGCGCCACAACACGGCGCACAGCAGGTAGAACTTCACCTCGACCATCAGCGTCCATGCAACTGGGTTGATGAGCACCGAACCCGTCAAGTCAGGAACAATCGCGACGTTGGTGATCCAGTCTGTGATCGACAACCCAATCGCCTGGTTTGTGGACCAAGCCTGCACAGCGAACACCAGGGCAATGACGGCCGTGCTGGCAATCCAGACAGGGTAGATACGGAAAATTCGCGTTGCCACGAAGCGTCCCAGCGTCCGTCCTTCCATGGTCAGCGGAATCACCAAGCCACTGATCATGAAGAAGAAGCCAACGGCAACGTAGCCGAGGCCCACATGCACCGGCATCCAACCAAAGACACCTGCCCACGGGACCTCGGCTGCGTCTGGAATCGGCCGCACATGTCCGAAAGCCGACGCCACATCGTTGTTGGCCCAGAGGGTCACCCACATGTGGAGGAGGACCACCGTTGCGACTGAGAGTGCTCGCAGCCAGTGGGCGAACCAGAGGGTACCGACCGGCGACTCCGGCTCCGCGGTCATCAGCTGTCCATGACGTGATGGATCACGGCCAGGCCGACATCGGGTCCGTCGACGTGGATCACGGGCACCCCGCGAGACTCCCCGGCGCGTTTGGCGATCTCGAAGAGCTCGGCGTCGGCGCAGAACACTCCGACGTCGGTCGCCCGGAGCGTGGTCATGAGATCCACCAGCTCGGTGCTTGACCACACCGGGACGGCGATTCGGGCTCCGGCCGCCTGCGCCGACTCATAAGCTGCGCGACACGCAGGATCGCGCACGTTGACGGCTGCCGCAATGACGATGACGTCGCCTTGGCGGATGTCGGCTGGCAGGTGTGGGGGGTCCGGCTCGGTGGCCGCCCGAGGATGCCCGGCCAACAGTTTCAAGGCCGGCCCGCGGGACGTGTGCTCGACATGGACGAACTGAACGCGCAGGTCGGAGGCGCCCCGCAGCACCAGGTCGTCAGCGTCGGCGGCGTGTGGCCAACTGGGGACGCCGGTGACGTCGACCAGTACCTGTCGAGCGGTGAAGGGCGGGCGCACGGACCGGGCGACGGACTGGGCGATGTCAGCGAGAGCTTCCGACCGAGAGGCGACAGCCGAGCCGGCGATCCGGTGAACGAGTGAGGACGGATGCCGTTGTCGGGACGAGGTGACCGCGGCGAGGAGAGCCACGTAGGCGTCCGCGCAGTGATCGGGGTTGTGGTTCCGAGCGAGGTGATCGCGTCCGGCTTCACCGAGTCGCGCCCGAGTGGTTGCGTCGTGGGTGATCGCGTCGAGAGCCGCAACGAGTTCGGTGTGAGAGAACGTGTCGGCAATGAACTGAGCTGTCCCGGGGGGGAGTTCGGCAGCCGACCCGTGCCGGTTCACGACCGTCGGCAGTCCGTAATTGAGGCAGTCGAGTACTGCCGCCGAAGTCTCACCGCGGGAGGCCCGCCGTAGCTGAACAGCGGCGTCGGCCGCTCGCAGGTAGGCCGTGTAGGTATCAGGTGGCACCCATCCGACGAACTTCACCCGTCGGCCGCGCGGGTGCTTGGCGACGATGCTGCGGAGCTGCTTCGCGTACGCCTCGCCGGCCGCTGCTCCCACGAAGTGCAGTTCGGACATTGGATCGGCTGACGCGCTGGACTCGAGCCAGGCACGGAGCAGTTCAAGATCACATTTTGTCTCATGGACGCGTCCGAAGCTGCCGGTGACGAACACGTCGTCGGCGATCCCGAGGGCGGCGCGTGCTTCGGCGCGTCCGCGCGCATCGGGCGGCGAGCGGACGAGTTCGACGACCCGGACGGGCAGGGAGCCGGCCGCGCCGTACCAGTGTTCGATCAAGTCCTTGGCGTGCTGAGAGTGCACGATCACGCCGAGGGCGTCGTTGAGGACGGATCGGTTGGCTGGATAGGTCTGCTCGATCGCGTCGAGGCTGTCGAGACGCCAGCCGACGTCGCCGTGGGAAGTTTGCAGCGCACGGCTGAGCCCGTCCGGGATGCGGCCGAGCGCGTGAGCAGCCCGGAACATGCCGCTGAGGAAGAAATCGTGCAGGACTACGACGCCGGGGACAGCCTGCAGAAGCGGAACCATGAACGTGTGGAACTCGCTGTTGCCGAACTGATAGACGACGTGCTCGAACTCATCAGCATGAGCTCGGAGCCAAGCCGGGTCACGGCGTGCAACCGGGGAGCGGCAGGTCGGGATATCCACGTCGGGCTGATCGCAGATGAGCGTGACGTCGAAGCGTGCGGTGAGCGCCGGCAACAGATCAGCGCTATAGAAGGCGATCCCGGTGGCCAGGGGCGGCATGGGCGTGACCAGAGCCAACCGTTGCGGTGGGGCCGACGGCGTGTCCGTCTGAGTCCTGGCGAATGCGGTTTCGACCGCGTCGAGCGCACGGTCGGCCGTGCTGTGCCAGGAAAACTTCTTCGCCTGCTCGAGGCCGTGGGCACGAAGCGCGGCCCGCGCCGCGTCGTCACGGAGCAACTCGGTGATCTTTGCGGCGATGGCTGTCGCCGAGGTGGGGTCGAACAACGCGACCTCGGATCCGATGATCTCCGGCACGCTGGTGCGATTGGACCCGATCACGGGGGCCCCGCAGCGCATCGCCTCCAGCGCAGGAAGTCCGAAGCCTTCGTGCAGCGACGGGTACACGAAGAGCTCGGTCGCGCGATAAAGCGCGATGAGGTCGGCATCGGACACGAATCCGGTGAGCACGAGCTGGTCGCTGGTCAGGCCCGCCTTGCGAGCCGCGATCCGGAGCCGCTCGTGATCATGGTCGGCGAATTTGCTGGTGATGACCAGCTGGCGTCCGGCGCGTAGGTCGTCGGGAAGCAGCGCGAAAGCCTCAATGAGGCCGTTGAGGTTCTTGCGCGGGTCATAGCCGCTGGGTGCATACATGACGAAGGGTCGGCTGACGCCGAGCTCAGGCCGCAAGTCGCCGACGCTGGCGGCGCCAGGTGCGAATGCCTCGCGCGCGGCGCTGGAGATGGTGACGACGTCCGAGGGCGCGGTCCCGAGGTGGTCGATGGCCTCATGGCGTGAACTCTCGGAGATGGCGAGCAGTAGCCGCGCCTTCTTGAGCTCGGTCAGCTTCGCCTCGTAGTACCGCCGCAGTCCGGGGTCGGACAGATACACGTCCGAGTTGAGCCATGGGATCAGGTCGTAGAGGACGGCGGCCGTGATGTGGTCCAGGTCGTCGGCATTGTTGGTCGTCACCGACTCACTGCCCGGCGGTTCGATGAGGCTGGTGATGATCAAGCAGTCGGGGTCGACCGAACGAATGAGGTGTGCGCGCGTGAGTTCGGCCGCGGTCCGTCGTGGCCGAACGGGGGCGATCTGGAGCTCGAGGCCATCGGGGGGATAGAACATGAGCACGCGCTCGGGTGGCACGCTGGCCTCGAACAGATCGCGCAGCTCCCGCGCCGACGACGGCACATGCCCGTTGATCAGGAGCCAGATCTCGTGCTCGCGCGGATTGCTGGCCAGGGCGAGGGCAAAGTCCAGCGAGTAGCGGCCTATCCCGTGGAACCGGCTTTCGGTCTGGGCACCTTGGAGATCGATCACGATCCTCATCGCTCGACCTGTGCTCTCAGGCGGTCCAGAATGTCCGCGCCGTCCGGGCTCAGGTCGGCTGCATCCTTGGCGGTCGGCGCCCGCGCGGCTTGGACGGCCGGCCTGACGCGATGCCACACCCGTCGCAGGAGCCGGCGCGGCAGGCGGGCCTTCAAGATCTCGACGAGGCGCCGGATCGGGTACGTGTAGCGCCACGACTGGCTGTTGAGGATCTCGGCCAGCAGACCCTCGGTGGCGTGGAGTTTCGCCGCAGTCTCCGCCTCGCGGGTTGCGTACAGGGCACTGACCGACCGTTCGGCCGCCAACGCCGCGTCGCGAATCTCGACGTCGTCGGTCAGAGCCCTGACCTGTTCGGTCAGTTGCAGTGCCTGCTCAGTGAGTTGCTCTGTCTGCTCGGTCAGGCGTTGCGTCCGGTCCCACAGGTCATCGACGTGACTGAGCTGAACGCCGACTTCGGGAGTCACCAGCACCGGCGCACTCAGAACGGCCTGTGGATAGCGGAAGTGCTCGAACCGTGCGCGGGCTTCGGCCGCCAGCAGGTAGGCGTTCAGTCCATCGTGGAAGACCTGTTCGTATCCGGCTGCGGCCATCAGCGGCATCCAGTCCCGCATCATGTGGTCGGTCTCGATGCAGATCAGTTCGGGCCGGAACTCGTCCCAGTCGCTGCCGCTCAGGACGTCGTACTCGCTGCCTTCGACGTCAATCTTGAGGAAGTGGACATGGGGGAGGGGGTGCGCTCGGAGAAGAGCGTCGAGCGTCGAGACTGTGATCGGGTACTCGTGAAAATCGTCGGTCTCGGGCGTGCCCTGCGCCGCGTGCGTGTCCATAAGTTCGGGGTTGATCGTGGAAAGTCCGGACCCGCTGTACTGGCGCAGGATCGCTGTGCCGTCCGATGCTCCGAGGGCGGCCTGCACGGTGATGTCCCGCGCCCGTGCGGCACGCAGGCGCTCCGCGAGCTCCGGGATCGGCTCGACGTTGATCCCGTGCCAGCCGCGGTCATAGAACAGCTTCGTCACCGAGTACTGCTCCGGATCGGCAGCGCCGACGTCGACGTAATGTCCTTCGGACACGTCCGGGAAGAACGCGGCGATGAGGAAGTCTTCGCGATTCTGCGCATGGGAGATGCGGTACTGCACGTTCAGAACACCCATCGGCCGGGCATCAGCGTCACACCGGGTTCGGTGATGGCATGGGCGGAGTGGACGGCGAGGTCGAACCCGCCCTCGATGTGGTCGATGACGTGCTGTCGCGACACCACGGCGGCTGAGACCAGGTAGTGGGCCGGTTGCAGCAGCAGCTGATCGACGTGGAACTCGACGACGCCAGGTCCGGCGGCAACATCGACGGTTTGCGGTCCATAGCCGCTGTTGGGCCCGGCGACGCGGGTACCCGTGGCCGTTGCGAACCCGAGCCCGAAGGTGAGGTCGGACATCGCGCGGCTGGCGTCGTAGTGGATGCGAAAGCTCGCTGGTTCAGCGGCGAGCAGCGTGTCGACCTGGTCGCCGTTGGCATCGGCGTATGTCACTGCATGAATGCGGATCTCGCCGGTGCCGATATGGACCCGGTCAGGAAGCGTTGGTTGTGTGTCGTCGGTCGGGATCGGCGTGGAGGTGTCGGCGTCGCGCCGATTGACCTCTTCGAGGTAGTGGTCGATGACTGCCTCGGCCGGGCCGATCGCCTGCTGCTTGCCCTGGTCGAGCCAGACGGCGCTGTCGCACAGCTCGGCGATGAGCGCCAGGGAGTGCGAGACCAGGACGATTGTTGTCCCGTGACGCCGCAACCAGTGCAGATGCTCCATGCACTTGCGCTGGAACTCCTCGTCGCCGACGGCGATGGCCTCGTCCACCAGGAGCACTTCCGGGTCGATGTGGACGGCGGTGGCAAAGCCGAGGCGCACGGCCATTCCGCTGGAGTACACCCTCAGGGGTGCGTCGAAGAACCGCTCGACGCCAGCGAACTCGGCGATGTCATTCATGCGGGCATCGATGTACTTCCGGGAGATACCGAGGATGGCAGCATTCAGTCGGACGTTCTCCCGGCCGGTCAGACTGGGGTGGAACCCTGCACCGAGTTCGAGCAGCGAGCCGAGGCGGCCGCGCGTGACCACTGAACCCTCGGTGGGGCGATGGATGCCGGCCATCAGTCGCAACAGCGTCGACTTACCGGATCCGTTGTGACCGATGATCCCGACGGTCTGGCCGGGTTCGACCGTGAAGTCGATGCCGCGCAACGCCCAAAAATCCTCGTACTGGCTACCGCCACGGCGCACGAACCGCTCTCGGAGGGAGTCGCGCCGCTCGGCGTAAAGCCGATAGCGCTTCGACAAATGCCTGACCTCGATCGCGGGACTCATTGCAGGCGCTCCGCGACGTCCGCCCCGAGATACTTCAACGTCAGGCCGCCCGCAACCGCAGAGGTGGCGGCAAACGCGGCCAGCGCCAGCCACTGTCCGAGCTCGCCGGGTCTCAGGTCGTAAAGCAGTGTTCGTGCCATGGTGACGAACTCGGCGAGCGGTGAGGCTCCGAGGAGCGCGCGGACGTCGACGAATTCGCCGCCGAGCCCGGCCGGAACCATGGTGAGCGGGTACATGATCGGAGTCGCGAAGAACAGGAACTGCAGAAGTACTGCGAAGAATTGCAGGATGTCCTCCAGGTGTGCCGACAGCACGGCAACGACAGCCGCGATGCCCGCGGTGAACACGAAGAACAGGGCCGCCCAGAGGGGCAGCAGAAGCCAGGACCAACCGACGTTCAGAAAGGCCGCAAGTACTGCGAGATAGAGCCCCAGCTCGACGAGACCCTGCACGCCGACCGAGATCAGGCCCGCGAGCACGGGCGCGAGGATCGGCAAACGAACACGGTTGAGAACTCCGGCGAGCCCACGCAACGCCTCGGCACCACGCATCAATCCGTTGGAAAAGAAGGTGAACGCGATCAGCCCGATGAAGAGCCAGATCGCATAGACGGGCTGGTGCCCGTTTCCCATGGGTTCAACCTCGGCCCGAAAGATGATGCCGAAGACGAGCGAGTAGAGCCCGAGCGACGCCAGCGGCACGATGAGTGACCACATCCAGCCGAGAACGGTGCCCTTGAAACGGGTGGTGAGGTCGCGTTGCGCAAGCGTCCAGACGAGCGCCGCGAACGGCGAGACGGCGAACCGCGCCACCGCAGGAGGTTCGGCCGAGCGCATGGCCTCGATCCTAGGGCCCCCGACTACTCTCATCAGCGTGACATCGCGATGTGCCCGGGTGCAGCAGTCAGCCGTCGACAGCGGTATCGATGCCTTGGTGGTCACACCGGGAGCAGACCTGCGTTACCTAACCGGGTACGACGCGAAGCCTCTGGAGCGACTCACCGCGTTGGTGCTCCCGGCAACGGGCGATCCGGTGCTCGTCGTGCCCGAGCTCGAGCGCAGTGCGGCGCTGGCGTCCGGCGTCGACGTGGAGATCGCTGCCTGGGCCGAGACGGACGATCCGTTCGCCCTGGTGGTCGACCGGCTGGGCGGGGCTTCCCGGGTCGCGGTGGACGACCACATCTGGGGCGCTCGGCTGCTGACGCTGCAGGACCGGCTCCCGCGCGCGGCATTCAGCGCCGCGGGGAAACTCATCGCACCGCTTCGCGCAGTCAAGCAGCCGGATGAGGTGGCCGCCCTGCGCGAGGCCGCCGAGGCCATCGACCGGGTTCATGGCCGAATGGGCGAGTGGTTGCATCCCGGCCGTACGGAACGGGCTGTGGGCGCGGACATCGCGCGGGCGATCGTCGACGAGGGTCATGTGCGGGTCGATTTCGTCATCGTCGGCTCCGGCCCGAACGGCGCATCGCCGCATCACGAAGTCTCTGAGCGCGTCATCGAAGCCGGTGACCCCGTCGTCGTCGACATCGGCGGCACGATGCCGTCGGGCTACTGCTCGGACTCGACGCGGAACTATGTGGCCGGCGGTGCCGCTCCGGCCGAGTACCTTGCGGCCTACGCCGTACTCGTGGAGGCGCAGGAGGCGCAGCGCGTGTACGCGCGTGCTGGGGTGACGGCGGCATCCATCGACGAGGTCGGCCGGGCGATTCTGTGCGACGCCGGGTACGGCGACGCGTTCATCCACCGCACCGGCCACGGGATCGGCCTCGAAACCCACGAGGAGCCCTACATCGTCGCCGGCAACGACCTGGTCATCCGGCCCGGCATGGCGTTCTCGATCGAGCCGGGCTTCTATCTGGACGGCCAGTACGGCGCCCGCATCGAGGACATCGTGGTGGCCACCGACGGCGGGCTCGACGTCCTCAACCGGACTCCGCGCGATCTCGTGACGCTGGACTGACGTGCGGCCCTACGTCCTCGCTGCGCTGCTCGCCGGCGTCGTCCTGGCCCTGGACTTCGACCCGATCGACCTTCCGTACAGCGGGATAGTCGGTGTCGCGGCATTCTTCGCGATCGCGCATCGGTTGGACCCGGTTCGGCGGCGGGATGTCGCGCTGCTCGGCTTCGCCTTCGGACTTGGCTTCATGGCGCCGCTGATCTGGTGGATGCATGCCGTCAGCTACGGCGCCTATGTCGCGCTGGTCCTGGTGCAAGCACTGTTCTTCGTCCCGATCCTGTTCGGGCTGCGGTTGGCGTCCCGCCTGTGGTGGTGGCCCGTCGCGATGCCGGCGGTGTGGGTGCTGGGGGAGTCGACCCGTTCCATGCTGCCGTTCTCCGGCTTCCCCTGGGGCCGGCTGGCCCACACGACGGTCGACACACCACTGGACGGGTACGTGCGCTGGGTCGGTGTGCCGGCGACGTCCTTCGTCGTGTGCCTGCTGGCGGCCGGGCTTGCGTGGCTGGTCGTCCGTCCGCGCGAACAGGTGGCTTCGGTGGTCGGCGCCTCGGCGGCGGTTCTGCTCGTGGGTGCGCTTCTACCGGTGGGCCTGGCCGGCGGGGACAGCGGGCGGTCAGCGCAGATCGCACTCGTGCAGGGGAACGTCCCGGGCAACTTCTTCACGTGGAAGCAGGGCGAGATCTTCACACTGCATGCGGCTGCGACGGAGAACCTGATCAAGCGGATCGACAGTGGCAAGGTGGCCCAGCCCGATCTCGTGCTGTGGCCGGAGAACGCGACCGACGTGGACCCGTTCCGCGACCAGTCGGTGGCTGAACGGATCGAGCGGCTGTCCGGCGATCTGGCCGCGCCCATCCTGGTGGGAGGCCTGTTCGACGGCCCCACGGTGAGCACGGCGTACAACGCCGGTGTCGTGTGGACCAGCAGTGGCCCCGAGGGTCGGTACGTGAAGCGCAAGGTCGTGCCGTACGGCGAGTACGTGCCGTTCCGGCAGGTGCTGGGTCCGCTGGTGCCGAAGTTCGATCGGTTCATCCCGCGGGACATGCTTCCGGGCGACCAACCGAATGTGCTGTCGGCCGGCGGTGTGCGGCTGGGTGACACCATCTGCTGGGACATTGCCTTCGACGGCCTCATCCGGGAGGCCATTGGCGGGGGAGCCCAGGTGTTGGTGGTGCAGACGTCCAACGCCAGTTTCACCGGCACGGCGCAACCGGAGCAGCAGTTCAAGATCTCTCGGCTGAGGGCGATCGAGACCGGCCGATGGGTGCTGGTGCCATCGACCAACGGCATTTCCGGGATCATCGACGCGACCGGGCACGTCGTGGCGCGCGCCCCACTCCATGCGCCGGCGACCCTGTCGGCGGCCGTGCCGCTGGCGGACGGGTCGACGCTGGGGGTGCTGCTGGGACGCTGGCTGGACTACGCGCTGATGTTCGGCGGACTTGCCGCGATCGGTTGGGCCTGGCGGCGTGCATGAATAGAACGCTGATCGTCATCCCGACCTACAACGAGGCGGCCAACCTCGAACCACTCGTGGCCTCGCTGCGTGCGCATGCCACTGACGCGGACATCCTGATCGTCGACGACGCGTCCCCGGACGGTACGGGCGAGATCGCCGACCGGTTGGCTGCAGACCCGTCGGTGCACGTGCTGCACCGGCCGGGCAAGGAGGGCTTGGGCGTTGCCTACGGCTCCGGGTTCGCCTGGGGGCTGGAGCGGCCGGAATACGAGTGGTTCGTCGAGATGGACGCCGACGGTTCGCACCGGCCGGCCGAGCTGCGTCGGTTGCGCAACGCGGCCTACCGTGCGGACCTGGTCATCGGCTCGCGCTGGATCCCCGGCGGCCGCGTGCTCGACTGGCCGCGAACCCGCCAGCTCATCTCCAAGGCGGGAACCGCCTACGCACGGCTGATGCTCGGCCTTCCGGTGCGCGATGCGACGGCTGGATTCCGGGTGCTCTCGCGTCGAGCGTTGGAGGCGGCGTCCTTGGCAACCGTCGCCTCACACGGCTACTGCTTCCAGATCGACATGACGCGGCGCATCCACGCCGCCGGCCTGCCGATCCTCGAGGTTCCGGTCACCTTTGTGGAACGCCAACATGGCGCGTCCAAGATGACGACGGGCATCATCGTCGAGGCGCTGTGGCGCGTCACGCTGTGGGGGATCCAGCGGTTGTTCGGACGCAGCCAGTCGGGCTAGGCGGACTGCTTCTTGCGACCGCGCCGATGCAGGTGCGGTGGACCGATCTCGCCGGCACGCAACAGCTCGAGGCGTTCGGTCAGGATCTCCTCCAGCTCCGGCAGCGAGCGGCGCTCGAGGAGCATGTCCCAGTGCGTGCGCACGTGCTTCTCTTGCTTTGGCGGTGCATCTCCGCTGTCGAGCCGACGTCCGAGCTGACCGGTCTTGGGGTCCTCCCACTCGTCGGGTACTTCAGCCTCGTCGGCCATCATCACCGAGAAACGGTGTCCGTCCGGACAGACGTACACGACTTGCTGGCGCGGTGCCATTTCGACGCCACGCTCGTCCTCGAAACTCTGTGCCCCGAGACGAGCGCCGCGCAATGAGCGTTCAGCCATGGTGGTTTCCCCCTTGCGGTTCTCACCGTATGAACGAACAAGGCCACCGCAGGATTCCGGATTCGCTTTGTTGTCTTTTTGTGATTACCCGGGAAACGCAGGTTCAGTCATGCCTCCGACCGTGTCAGACCACCCGGGGCACGGGATTTCCGGCTTCGGCGATGCCGCGCCGAGGCTCCACCCGCCACAGCAGCAGACCACCGATGACGAAGAAGGCCACCAAGGCCAGGAGGGCCGGCCGATAGGAGCCGGTCAGCTGATGGACCAGACCGAACACGAGGGTCCCGAGCCAGCTCGTGCCGCGCTCGCAGGCCTGGTACAGGCTGAAGTACTCGGCCTCCCGCCCACGGGGAATGAACTGTGAGTAGAACGATCGTGACAACGCCTGCGTCCCGCCGAGCACGAACCCGATCCCGGCGGCGGCGATGAGGAACGGCACCAGCCGGCCGGCCGGCAGCACGAACGCTGCGAGCACGACGGCGATCCACACCACGAGGCCCAACCCGATCGTGCGGTACCCACCGAGCCGGCGGGCCAGTAGGCCGAACGCCAAGGCGCCGAAGAAGGCAACGAACTGGACGAGCAGGATGACCCCGATCATCACGCTGGTCCCAAAGCCGAGTTCCTTCTGGCCGAAGACCGACGCCGAGTAGATCACGGTCTGGATGCCGTCGTTGTAGATCATGTAGGCCAGCAACACGAGCAACGTCTGCGGATACGCGCGCATCTCACGCAGCGTGCGCCACAGCTGGCCGAAGCTGCGTTGGTAAAGCGTGCCTGTCACCGCCGCGGAGACCGGCGGCCGGTCGGCGATTCCCCGGTAGGGGACGAGTGTCCAGGCAGCCCACCACACGGCGGCCGACAGCAGGGTGATTCGGACAGCGAGCTCGGTCGACACCCCGAACGGCAGAAACGTCACGAACGCCAGGTTCGCGGCGAGCAGCAGGCCGCCGCCGAGGTAACCGAACGCCCACCCGCGGGAGGAGACCTGATCTCGCTCATCCGGTCCGGCGACGTCGACGAGCAACGCGTCGTACACGACGAGCGATGCCCCGAACAGGATGTTCGCCACGAGCAGCAGGACGCAGCCGAGCTGCCAATTCGTCCCGGTCACGAAGAACAGCAATCCGGTGACGAACGCGCCGCCCCACGCCAGTTGTGCCATCAGTCGCCGGCGGGACGCGACCTGGTCGGCGATTGCCCCCACAAACGGCAGCACGAAGGCTGAGATGAGCGTCGATGCGGTGATGACGTAGAAGACCAGGGAACCAGGCGAGACCGACGCCCCGAGAACGGACAGGTGCTCCTGGCAGGGTTGCTGGACCGATCCGGCATACCCGCACGCCGCGCGCTCGGCGATGGTCGTGAGGTAGGGGCCGATCAGGACCGTGGCGACGGTGGTGATGAACGCCGAGTTCGCCCAGTCGTAGAAGAACCACGCCCGCTGCTCGTCGCTCGCCCGTGCCACGGGCTTCACTATCGCAGGGCTAGTGTGCCGGCGACGGCCATTGCCCACGCGCCATGAGTACGTCGCGCAGGTCATCGATCTGGTCGGCCATGATGCCGTCGACGCCCGCATCCAGAAGTCGGGTCATCTCGTCAGCGTCGTCGATCGTCCACGCATGGACGGGGACGGACCGCCGCTTGGCCCGCGACAGGAAGCGTGGGGTGATCACGCGGAACCTCTGCCAGGACACCGGAACAGCCGCGTGCGTGCGCCGGGGGACCGGTCCACCGGCCACCATGGTGGCGATCTCCCGCCGCGACAGGGCGCTGGCGGCGTCGGGCAGTCCCGCGCGCAACCGCCCGACGCGGCGGTGGTCGAATGCGCCGATCAGCAGCCGATCGCTGACGTGGAGGGTGGTGAACTCCTTGATCGCCAGGTCGACGGCGTCATCGGCCTTGACGTCGATCGAGAAGAAGCAGTCCGGGAACTCCTCGAGCAGGTCGGCGATGCGCGGCAGCGGCTCACGGCCGCCCACCCTCAGGGAATCGATCTCTGTCGACGTCAGTTCGCCGATACGGGCGGCACGGCCGGTCATCCGGAGCAGATCGGCGTCGTGGAACGCGTACAGCACGCCGTCACGTGATGCGTGCACGTCGGTTTCGAGGTACGTGTAGCCAAGGTCGACGGCATTGCGGAATGCCCGCAGGGTGTTCTCGATGCCGACGTTGTCCGGGAGAAGTGCGCCGCCCCGGTGCGCCCAGGCGATGACGCTCAAATGTCCCGGAACGTCTCGATGTGTGCGCCGAGGGCGTTGAGGCGCTCGGCGAGATCCTCATACCCACGGTGGATGACGTAGATGTTGCGGAGCACCGAGGTGCCCTTGGCCGCCAGCATGGCAAGCAGGATGACCACGGCCGGACGCAAGGCAGGTGGGCACATGAGTTCGGTGGCGCTCCAGTGCGTCGGGCCTTCGATGAGCACGCGGTGCGGGTCGAGCAGTGTCACCTGGGCGCCCAGCTTGGTGAGCTCGGTGAGGTAGATAGCCCGGTTCTCGTAGACCCAGTCGTGCAGCATCGTCTGTCCCTCGGCCGTGGCCGCGATGACGGCGAAGAACGGAAGGTTGTCGATGTTGAGCCCGGGAAACGGCATCGGGTGAATCTTGTCGATCGGCGCACGCAGCTTCGACGGATGCGTGGTGATGTCGACCAGGCGGGTGTTGCCGTTCTCGGCCGGGTACTCGGCGCTGCGGTCGTAGTTGAAGCCCATCTCCTCGAGCAGGGCGAGCTCGATCTCCAGGAACTCGATCGGCACCCGCCGCACGGTGATGCTGGACTGGGTGACGATGGCCGCGGCGATGAGGCTCATTGCCTCGATGGGGTCCTCGCTCGGCGCGTACTCGACGTCGGTGTTGATGACCGACTTGCCGGTGATGCGCAGCGTCGTGGTGCCGATGCCCTCGATCTCGACACCCAGCTTCTGCAGGAAGAAGCACAGGTCCTGCACCATGTAGTTCGGGCTGGCGTTGCGCAGGACCGTGACGCCGTCATACCGGGCGGCGGCGAGCAGAGCGTTCTCGGTGACCGTGTCGCCGCGCTCGATCAGGACGATGGGCCGTTCCGGCCCGACGCCTACCGCGGCCTCGACGTGGTAGCTGCCCTCGGTGGCGACGACCTTCAGGCCGAAGGGCCGCAGCGCCATCATGTGCGGCTCGACCGTGCGCGTGCCGAGGTCGCAGCCCCCGGCGTACGGCAGCTCGAAGCGCTCGACGCGGTGCATCAGCGGACCGAGGAACATGATGATGCTGCGCGTCCGGCGCGCAGCGTCGACATCCATGGCGGCCAGGTCGAGCACCTGCGGAACGTCCAGTTGCAGGTCGTTGTCCTCATTGAGCCAGCGGACACCGACCCCGATGGACTCGAGCACCTCGAGGATCCGGTTGACCTCCTCGATCCGGGCCACCTTGCGGAGCACCGTGGTGCCTTCGTTGAGGAGGGCGGCGCACAACAGGGCCACACCGGCGTTCTTGCTGGACTTGACGTCGATGGAGCCGGACAGCGTGGTCCCACCCTCGACGCGCAGGTGACTGGGACCGGTGATCGCGCCGACATTGACCGAGACCAGTTCGGAGTCCAATACCGATCCGATCCGCGCCAGCATGTCGAGGGTCAGGTTTTGGGCGCCCTTCTCGATGCGGTTGATCGCACTCTGGCTGGTGCGCAACTGCGCCGCCAGTTGCGCCTGCGTCAGGCCGCTGTGCAGCCGGGCATCGCGGATCAGGCCGCCGATGCGGGAGAGGTAGTCGTCGCGCTCGGTCACAACGAATCACTCTATATCTCAGATATGAGATACGACAACATCAGGGTTTCGGCCGGATCAGCACGGCGAGAAGGACGCCCAAAACGGTGAGAATCCCGGCCAGGATGCCGACCCAGCCGATGTGCGCGTCGCCGCCGGCGAGTTCGATGACCTCGGCGCCCATGACGTTGCCGGCGATCATGGCGAGGCCAAGGACGAGCACGCCGTGGACTTTCACGAGGACGGCGGCCAGCCAGATGAACGCCACACCCATCGCACCGCCGGCGTAGAGCGCAGGCTCGGCCGGCAGGTGCCCGGCGAACTGGCCGCCGGCGAGCAGACTCACAACGAAGCAGACCACCAGGACCGTCGTGCCGACGACGAAGTTGTTCAGCGTCGTCGCCCACGGGCCGCCGACTGCCGACAACCGGCCATTGATCGCCTGCTGGACGGCGGTGCCGGCGCCGGCCACCAGAGCGAGGAGGGCG
>DATEDT010000018.1:0-25092 GCA_035281505.1 Aeromicrobium sp.
GCCACCATGTCGTGGCTGGTCAGCTCGACCCGTCCCAAGTTGCCGGCGAACACGAAACCCTGGCCAAGGACATCGTCACGGTCAAGGGCGACGAGACCAGCATGACCGTGGGCAAGGGCAAGGTCCTGTGCGGAAACATTCAGACGGACAACGCCACGGTCTACGTCATCGACACGGTGATGCTGCCGTACTGACGCGTCTGGTCAAACCGGCGATTCAGTTGTGAATGATCCGCTGGGCGAACCCATTGGGGTGCTCCTTCACCGGGGGCACCCCAATGGGTCGCAATGTCGCCAGGCTGCTGGACATTCCGGGCGACACCACAACCGGCATCCGAGATGGACTCATTCGGCCGCGCGCCACACGTGAGGAGTCGGGCTATGAGTGATGTTCACACGCTGTCCGGCCCCTATGCACTCGACGCCGTCGATCACCCCGAGCGGGCGGGATTCGAACGCCATCTTGCGAAGTGTGACTCGTGCCGATCCGAGGCGGCGGGCCTGCGCGAGGCCATGGCCCACCTCGCCGAGATCTCGGCCACGCCACCACCAGCGGAGTTGGGTGTCCGGATCATTTCCGGCGCCACGTCGGTGCGACCTCTGCCGCCGCAGAGGGTTGAGGGGTGGGCGCGCCGCTGGCGGGCCCCGGCCATCGCAGCCGCGGTTAGAGGATCGCGCCGGGTGAGTAGGCCGCAGCGTCCGGATGGGCCGCGACGACCTGATTGATCTGGTCGACGACGGCCTTGACCTGGACCCCCGCCGCACCGGTGAACTCGATGGGTGACGCGACCAGCGAGCGCAGATCGGCCTCGCTCAGTCCCAGCCGGTCGTCGGCGGCCAGGCGGGCGAGCAGGTCGTTCTCGGCCGCGCCCTTCTCGCGCATCTCCAGGGCCACCGCAACGGCGTGTTCCTTGATGACCTCGTGCGCGACTTCGCGGCCCACGCCGGCCTTGACGGCGGCAACCAGCACCTTGGTGGTGGCCAGGAAAGGGAGGTAGCGATCGAGTTCGCGCTGGACGACGGCCGGGAAGACACCGAACTCGTCGAGGACCGTCAGGAACGTCTCGAAGAGCCCGTCGGCGGCGTAGAACGCATCCGGGAGTGCGACGCGACGCACCACCGAGCAGAAGACGTCACCTTCGTTCCACTGCGCGCCGGACAGTTCGCCGACCATCGAGGCGTAGCCCCGCAGCACGACCGCCAGTCCGTTGACCCGCTCGCACGAACGGGTGTTCATCTTGTGCGGCATCGCGCTGGAGCCGACCTGACCGGGCTGGAAGCCCTCGGTGACGAGTTCGTTGCCGGCCATCAATCGGATCGTGGTGGCCAGGCTGGACGGGCCCGACACGAGCTGGACCAGCGCGGTGATGGCTTCGTAGTCGAGAGACCGCGGGTAGACCTGTCCGACGCTGGTCAGGGTGTGGGTGAAACCGAGGTGGTCGGCAACTCGGCGCTCCAGCTCGGCCAGCTTCGTGGCATCGCCGCCCAGCAGGTCGAGCTGATCCTGGGCGGTGCCGACCGGACCTTTGATGCCGCGCAGCGGGTACCGCTCGAGCAGGTCCTCGATCCGCGCCAGCGCGGCCAGCAACTCATCGGCCGCCGATGCAAACCGCTTGCCCAGTGTCGTGGCCTGGGCAGCAACATTGTGACTGCGCCCGGCCATCACGAGGTCGGCGTTCTCGGTGGCCAGTCGGCCCAACCGCGCCAGCACGGCGACTGCGCGGTCGCGCATCACCTCGAGCGACTCACGCACCTGAAGTTGCTCGACGTTCTCGGTGAGATCGCGCGAGGTCATGCCCTTGTGGATGTGCTCCGTGCCGGCCAGCGTCGTGAACTCGTCGATGCGCGCCTTGACGTCGTGCCGGGTGATCTTCTCCCGCTCCGCGATCGACGTGAGATCGATGTCATCGATGACCGCCTCGTAGGCCTCGATGACGCCGTCGGGCGTGTCGATGCCGAGGTCGCGCTGCGCCTTGAGAACCGCGATCCACAGGCGGCGCTCCAGGCCGATCTTGTGCTCGGGCGACCAGATCCGCGCAATCTGCGGGGATGCGTAGCGGGCGGCCAGCACGTTGGGCGTGATCACTGGCTCATTCTCCCATTCCGGCGCGGGCTGGAGCCAATCCCGCCGCGACCACGTCAGAGGCTGGGGGTGGTCACGTTGTTGGTCGCGGCGAGCAAGGCGATGTCGGAGCGGTGGTGCGATCCGCGGATCTTGATCAGCTCGACACCGCGGTACGCGGCGAGCCGCGCGTCCGACAGCGTCGGCCCGGTGGCTGTCACGGCCAGGATGCGACCACCGGATGTCACCAGCGCGCCGGTGTCGTCGCGGGTTGTTCCGGCATGGAGAACCTCGACACCGTCGATGGCTTCGGCCGCATCGATCCCCTCGATGACGTCGCCGACGACCGGCTTGTCCGGGTAGTTCTCGGCGGCCACGACGACGGAGACCGCGGCGGCATCCTTCCAGCGGGGCGGCTCGATGTCGGCCAAGGTCCCGGTCGCGGCCGCGTGCAGCAGTTCGTAGAGCGAAGAGTCGAGCAGGGCCAGCAGGGGCTGCGTCTCGGGGTCGCCGAACCGAGCATTGAACTCGACGACGCGTACGCCCTTCGAGGTCAGCGCGAGGCCCGCGTACAGCAGCCCGACGAATGGCGTGCCCCGCCGCGCCATCTCATCGACGGTCGGCTGAAGAACAGTCTTCTGGACGTGGTCGACCAAACCCTCCGGCGCCCACGGCAGGGGCGTGTACGCACCCATGCCACCGGTGTTCGGCCCGTGGTCGTAGTCGGCGACGCGCTTGAAGTCCTGGGCCGGCTGCAGCGGAACGACCGTCGTACCGTCGGTGACGGCAAACAGCGAGACCTCCGGTCCGTCGAGGAACTCCTCGATGACGACGCGATCGCAGGCGACAGCGTGTGCGAGGGCTTCGGACCGCTCGTACGTGACGACGACGCCTTTGCCGGCGGCGAGCGAATCGTCCTTGACCACGTACGGCGGGCCGAACTCGGTCAGCGCGGCGGATGCCTCGGCTTCGCCGACACACACCCGAGCTGCAGCCGTGGGCACCCCCGCGGCCGCCATGATCTCCTTGGCGAAGGCCTTCGACCCCTCCAGCTGGGCCGCATCGCCACTCGGGCCGAAGCAGGGGATGCCGGTCAACCGGACCCGGTCGGCGACCCCCTCGACGAGAGGCACTTCCGGGCCGATGACGACCAGGTCCGCGTCGATCGCGATGGCCAGGGCGGCGACCGCGATGCCGTCCACCGGATCCACCTCGTGGCGCACCGCAAATGACTCCACGCCCGGATTGCCCGGGGCAACATGGACCTCCGTCACCTCCGGCGAACGGGACAGGGCAAGCGCCAAGGCGTGCTCACGACCCCCGGAACCGATGACGAGTGTTTTCACGAGACCCAAGCCTAGAGCGGCACGCCCCGGCCGATCACCAACGGTTCCCACCAACACCACAGTCGGTCGGGCGACGGCCGCGTCGGAGGGACGCATCTTTGGACATTCGTGCGGTCCGGCTCGAAAGTATCGGCGTTGAGGCGGCTATGGCGTCCCAAACGTCGATACATCGCTCCCCCACCGGATCCATGTCTCAAGATGCGTCCCCCGGGGTGGGTGAACAGCCGACCTAGTCGAAGACGATGGTGCGGTGGCCGCTGCGGATGACGCGAGCGGTGGCGTGCAGTCCCACGGCTCGCGACAGCGTCTGTGACTCGACGTCGCGACCGGCCGCGGCGAGGTCGGCCGGCGTCATGCGGTGGTCCACCGGCGTCACCGCCTGGGCGATGATCGGACCTTCGTCGAGCTCGGCGGTGACGTAATGCGCCGTCGCCCCGATGAGCTTCACCCCGCGGTCGTGGGCTTGGTGGTACGGCTTCGCGCCCTTGAAGCTCGGCAGGAAGCTGTGGTGGATGTTGATGGCGCGACCGTCCAGCGTCGCGCAGGTCTCGTCGGTCAGCACCTGCATGTAGCGGGCGAGGACGACGAGGTCGATGTCGTGCTCGTGGACCAGATCCAACAGTTGGTGCTCCGCCGCAGCTTTGGTGTCGGGCGTCACCGGCAGGTGGTGGAAGTCGGCGTCATATGAGCGGGCCAGACGTTCGAGGTCGCGGTGGTTCGAGACGACCGCCGGGATGGTGATGTTCAGCGCTCCGATGCTCTGGCGGTAGAGCAGGTCGTTCAGGCAGTGCCCTTCCTTCGACACCAGGACGAGCGTCCGCAGTGGTGTCTCGGCGACGACGAAGCGGAAATCCATGGCGTGCTCAGCGCCAACCGGGGCGAACTCGGCGTCGAGGTTCGCCACGTCGTGATCGCCGAAGTCGACGTGCAGCCGCAGGTAGAACATCTGCTCAGCCATGTCGCTGAACTGCTGGCTGTCGAGGATGTTGCCCCCGGCCGAAACGACCCACCCGCTGACCGCATGCACCAAGCCCGGTCGATCCGGGCACGACAGCGTCAGGACGTGAGTGACCACGCCTCACACTAACGGCGGAGAGAGGACGGGCGGCCATACGTCAGCCGGCGCAGCAGGACCTCGGCCGGGCCGCGCACCCCGGCACGTCCGGCGCAGGCAGCAAGCGCCGTGATCAAGGCCCAGGCACCGAGTGCGACGAGCGTCAATTGCCACACACTGAGCCGGCCGCCATAGCCCATCGACCAGGCCGGGAGAAAGGCGACGAACACGAGTGACTGGGCCAGGTACGACGACATCGAACGCCGGCCGGATTCGACGACGGCCGACGCCACGATGCCCGAACGTCGGCGGCGCAGTCGAATGGCGATCAATCCGAACAGGGCCGCATATCCGACTCCGCCGGCGTAACCACCCAGCGCGTGGGCGAATCCGAATGCGAGGGAGATGGTGACTGAGGGGCTGTCGATCACCTGAGCCGCCATGAGCGCCAATGGAAGCCCCAGGACGACGGCGGTTCCGAGTCCGACGACAGCGAGCCCACGAAGCAGCGGCTCGAAATGTTCCGGGTCGTCCAAGACGCCACGGCGTCCCGCCAGCACGCCGAGCGCAACGGCCCCGAATGCCATGGCGAAGCCGAAGCCCAGCCCGATTGCGAGCCACTCGAAGATCCTGAAGACCATGGCGGATCCTGCGCGCTCCTCGGCCATCGAGGGCAGGAACATGTCCGAATCCGGCAGCTCCAGCGACGCTCCGCTGTACAACAGCCCTGAGACCAGGGTCCCGGCGGCGGTCATCACGACGAGCGCGCGGGTGGAGCGCCGAACGAGCACACCAGCGAAGACGAGCGCGATCAAGCCGTAGGCACCGATGATGTCGCCGGGCCACAACAGCACGCCGTGGACGAAGCCGATCAGCAGCATCCACCGGCCGCGACGACGCACCAGGCTCGTGACGGACGACGTCGAGATTCCCGCGCTCGTGCGGCGGCTGCTGAGCTGAACGATCCCGTAGCCGAACAGCAGCGCGAACAGCGGATACGCACGACCGTCAACCAACAGCATCTGCAGTACGACGATCACCTGATCGGCGACCGAAAGATCGCGTGGATAGCCGCGAGGCCCAAGAGGATGGCCGAACGCGTACACATGCACGTTCGCCAACGCAATGAGCACCAGCATGGCGCCTCGTGCCACGTCTGGCGCGAGGGCCCGTGACGCGACTGGGGTGGCGCCGGGTTCAACCACGGGGTCAGATCAGGTCGTGGAGGACGACGGTCTCGTCCCGGCCTGGGCCCACACCGATCGCCGACATGCGCGCACCGCTGAGTTCCTCGAGGGTGGCGATGTAACGCTGCGCATTCTTCGGCAGGTCCTCCAGCGAGCGGGCGCCGGAGATGTCCTCGTCCCAACCGTCGAAGAACTCGTAGACCGGTTTGGCGTGGTGGAACCCGGTCTGCGTCATCGGCATCTCCGAGACCTGCTCACCGTCGACGTCATAGGCCACACAGACCGGAATGCGGTCCCAGCCGGTGAGCACGTCGAGCTTGGTGAGGACGAAGTCGGTGACGCCGTTGATGCGCGCCGCGTACCGCGCGACCGGCACGTCGTACCAGCCGCAGCGCCGGGGACGTCCGGTCGTGGTGCCGAACTCGCCGCCCGTCTCGCGCAGGCGGTCGCCGTCGGCATCCAGCAGCTCGGTCGGGAAGGGTCCTTCGCCGACCCGCGTCGCATAGGCCTTGACGATGCCGATGACGCGATCCACCGCGGTCGGCGGAATGCCCGAGCCGGTGCAGGCTCCACCGGACGTCGCCGAGGACGACGTGACGAACGGGTAGGTGCCGTGATCGACGTCCAGCAGTGTGGCCTGACCGGCCTCGAGCAGGACTGTCTCGCCGCGATCCAGGGCATCGTTCAGCACCAGCGAGGTGTCGCGGACGTACGGCCGCAGGCGCTCGACGTACTGGGACAGCTCGTCGACGATCTCGCTGGCCGACATCGCACGCCGGTTGTACACCTTGGCGAGGATCTGGTTCTTCAGCTCCAGGGCGCCGTCGACCTTCTGCTGCAGGATCTTGTCGTCGAACAGGTCTTGGATGCGGATGCCGAGCCGGTTCATCTTGTCCGCATAGGTCGGGCCGATGCCGCGGCCGGTCGTACCGATGCGGCGGCTGCCGAGGAAGCGCTCATTCACCTTGTCGAGCGTGCGGTGGTACTCGGTGATGACGTGCGCGTTGGCACTGACCAGCAGCCGGCTGGTGTCGACGCCGCGCGCTTCCAGCCCGTCGATCTCCTCGAAGAGGACATTCAGGTCGATGACGACGCCGTTGCCAATGACCGGCGTGCACCCGGGGGTGAGGATGCCGCTCGGGAGCAGGTGCAGGGCGTACTTCTCGTCGCCGATGACAACGGTGTGTCCGGCGTTGTTGCCGCCGTTGAACTTGACGACGTAGTCGACCCGACTGCCGAGCAGATCGGTCGCCTTGCCCTTGCCCTCGTCGCCCCACTGGGCTCCAACGATGACGATTGCCGGCATCCCGACGCACCACCTTGAACAGCAGACAAGCCCCGTACCGCGGGGCTCTTACTGCGGCATTCTACCCGAAATCAGCGCCCAACAATCAACGCAGCGTTGTGCCGGTGCTGCGCAGGTCGGCGCAGGCCTGGACCACCCGCGCGGCCATACCGGCCTCGGCAGCCTTGCCCCAAGAGCGCGGGTCGTACGACTTCTTGTCGCCCACTTCGCCGTCGACCTTCAGGACGCCGTCGTAGTTGCGGAACATGTGGTCGGCAACCGGTCGGGTGAACGCATACTGAGTGTCGGTGTCGACGTTCATCTTGACGACGCCGTAGTCGACCGCCGCCGCGATCTCCTCGGGCAGCGAGCCCGAACCGCCGTGGAAGACGAAATCGAAAGGCCGCTCGACCCCGTACTTGGATGCCACCGTCTCCTGTGCCGTCTTGAGCACCTCGGGGCGAAGTTTCACGTTGCCCGGCTTGTAGACACCGTGCACGTTGCCGAAGGTGAGCGCGGTCAGGTACCGGCCCTTCTCGCCCAAGCCGAGCGCCTCCGCCGTGGCGAGCGCGTCTTCTGGGGTGGTGTAGAGCTTCTCGTCGATGGCGCCGACGACACCATCCTCCTCGCCGCCCACGACGCCGATCTCGACCTCGAGGATGATGTTCGCCGCAGCGGCCTGGGCCAGCAGCTCTTGGGCGATCTCCAGGTTCTCCGTGAGTGGAACCGCCGAACCGTCCCACATGTGCGACTGGAAGTACGGCAGCCCGCCACCCTTGACCCGCTCGGCCGAGGCGGCGAGCAGCGGGCGAACGAAGCCGTCCAGCTTGTCCTTCGGACAGTGGTCGGTATGCAGTGCGATGTTGACCGGGTAGTTCTTGGCGACCTCGGCGGCGTACGCGGCGAACGCCAGCGACCCGCTGACCATGTTCTTGACGCTCGGGCCGGACAGGTACTCGGCGCCGCCGGTGGAGATCTGGATGATGCCGTCGGACTCGGCCTCGGCGAAGCCCTGCAGCGCGGCATTCAGCGTCTGCGAGGACGAGACATTGATCGCCGGGTAGGCGAAGGCGCGGCCCTTGGCCGCATCGAGCATCGCGGCGTAGAGCTCAGGAGTCGCGACGGGCATGAAGATTCTCCTCGGATCGACGGGAGTCTCAGCCTAAGCCTTGGGTGGAACGGCGTGCTGACGCACCCATGCGTGCATGGCAATGGCCGCGGCGGCTGCGGCGTTGATCGAGCGGGTCGAGCCGAACTGCGCAATGGACAGGTGTCCCGAGCAGGCGGCCAACGCGGCATCGGTGAGACCCGGGCCCTCCTGACCGAAGAGCAGGATGACCGCCTCAGGCAGCAGCGCCGTCTCGATCGGCTCGGCGGTCGGCAGGTTGTCGATCCCGACCAGCGGGAGGCCAGCAGCGTCGGCCCAGGATGCGAGTGCGTCGACGGTCGGGTGATGTTCGATGTGGACATAGCGATCGGTCACCATGGCACCGCGGCGGTTCCAGCGGCGCTTGCCGACGATGTGGACGGCCGCGACGTTGAAGGCGTTGGCGGTGCGGACGATCGAGCCGATGTTGAGGTCGTGCTGCCAGTTCTCGATGGCGACGTGGAGCGGATTCCGCCGGGCGTCGAGGTCGGCGACGATCGCCTCCACCGTCCAATAGCGATACGCATCGACGACGTTGCGGCGATCGCCGTCGCGCAGCAGGTCAGGGTCCAGCCGTGAGTCGTCCGGCCACGGACCTTCCCACGGGCCGACCCCCACCGAGTTGGTCGACTCCGCCGGGTTCACGAAACGCCGTACTCGGACTGGTAGGCCAAGACGTCGTCGAGGTGGGGGTCGTCGGTGGCGCGCAGGTAGGCGACGACGTCGGCCAGCGTCACGATCGCGCGCACCTCCGCACCGGTCTCCTCGGCCACCTGGACGATGGCGGAATCGCCCGCCGGGCCACGCTCCTGCCGATCGATGGCGACGATGATGCCGACCAACTCGGCACCGGCGTCCGAGATGATGTCGGCCGCCTCACGGATCGCCGTGCCTGCGGTGATCACGTCATCGACCAGGAGCACGCGGCCGGCCAGAGGAGCACCGACGATGAGCCCTCCCTCGCCGTGTTCCTTCACTTCCTTACGGTTGAAGCACCACGGCATGTCGACCCCGTGCTGCTCGGCCAGCTGGACCGCCGACGCGGCTGCGATCGAGATGCCCTTGTACGCCGGCCCCATGAGGACGTCGGCTTCGATGCCCGAGCCGACGATTGCGTCGGCATAGAAGCGGCCGAGTGCGGCCAAGCCGGACCCGGTGTCGACGGCGCCGAGATTGAAGAAGTACGGCGACGTCCGGCCCGACTTGAGCGTGAACTCACCGAACTTCAGGACCTCGTGAGAAAGGGCGAACTCGATGAAGTCACGTTGCAGCGGCCGCATCTCGGTCAGCTCCCTTGAACGAAGTCGATGATTCCCTGAATCAGGCCGACCAGCCAGCCAACGAAACCACCCCGAGGTGGCCTGCTCGTCCGTGGGCCGGGCTCCCCACGGTCGGCGCTCTCCAGCTCGGCGATGACGACGCTGCGATTGTCGGTGTGGAACAGCTCCGAACACGTCACCAGTGTCATGAGCGGTTCGGTGGCCTCGGCATCCGGCTGGTCCGGGTCGGGCACGGGCTTCAGCGGCCACGACACCGTGAACGGCACGATGACCTCGGTGCCTCCATTGCGCAGGACGTACGTGTACTCCGCCTCGCGCGTCTCGACGCGGACCTCGTCGCCGGCCCGCAACTTCGGGAAGTCCCTGAACGGCTCGCCATGGGTGACGCGGTGGCCGGACACGACGAAGTTGCCAACCTCTCCCGGCTCCGCACCCAGCTCGTAAGAGGCGACGCCCCGGGTCAGAGCCTCACGCCCCACCGGCCCGACAAGATCTCCGCCGGGGATGATCGGGACCTCGTAGTCGTCGCCGAACCGCGGCACCCGCAGGACGCCGATGGCGTCGGTCTTGGTCCAGTCCGCCAAGATCTCCTGCTGCTTCTGTTGCGCGACGACGTTGGTGCCCCAGTACTGCCACGCGAACCAGGCCACCATCGCCAGGCCGGCCGCGACCATGAGGACGCCAAGGGTGCGGAAGAGCCGACGAATCACGCCGCGATTGTTGCACGCGGCTCCATTGGCAATTCACTCATGACACTCCAAACCCAGCCGTACACCGAACGCCCGAAATCTTCACGAATTCGAAATGGCAATCCCGGTATTCCTGCCTGGCGTGTCACGCCCGTGCCTTAGACTTGACCCGCAGGACAGATGAGATCTACTCCCGTCTGACTTGTCTAGCCCCGCCGTTTCACCCCCCGAGAACGGCGGGGCTTTCATTTCCCGCCGCAGTTCTCGCCCCTAGGCTGCGGCCATGAAGGTCACGAGTGCACGGCTCGACGGGTTGGGCACCACGATCTTCGCCGAAATGAGTGCTCTCGCTCTGCGCACCGGATCGATCAACCTCGGCCAGGGGTTTCCTGACACCGACGGTCCGAACGACGTCATCGAGGCCGCCGTCAGCGCACTGCGCAGCGGGCACAACCAGTACACAGCCGGCCTCGGCATCGCCCCTTTGCTCGAGGCGGTCGCGGCGCACCAAGACCGCTGGTACGGCCTCAACCTCGACCCCGCCACCGAGGTCGTGGTCACCACCGGCGCAACGGAGGCCATCGCGGCGGCGCTGCTCGGTCTGGTCGACCCGGGCGATGAGGTCATCGTGCTGGAGCCGTACTACGACTCCTACGTGGCGATGATCCAGATGGCCGGCGGCGTGCGGCGGCCCGTGACGCTGCGGGCTCCGGGCTTTCGCCTCCCGGTGGACGAGCTGCGCGCGGCGGTGACCCCGCGGACGACCGCGATCCTGCTCAACAGTCCGCACAACCCCACCGGCACCGTGCTCACCCGCGCAGAACTCGACGCGGTCGCCAGTGTCGCGCTCGAGCACGACCTGGTGGTCATCAGCGACGAGGTCTACGAGCACCTGACCTTCGACGCCCCGCACATCCCGATCGCGACGCTTCCCGGGATGCGGGATCGGACGCTCACCATCTCCAGTGGCGGCAAGTCGTTCTCCGTGACCGGCTGGAAGGTCGGCTGGGCCAGTGGGCCGGCGGAGCTGGTGGCAGCCGTCATGGGTGCCAAGCAGTTCCTCACCTACATGTCTGGAGCGCCGCTGCAACCGGCGATCGCGCACGCTCTCGGTTCGGGCGAGGAGTACTTCACCGAGTTCCGGGCCGGGATGCAGGCCCAGCGCGACCAGTTGTGCGACGGCCTCGATGCACTGGGTTTCAAGGTCTTCGTCCCCGGGGGCACGTACTTCGCGACCACCGACATCCGACCTCTGGGCTTCGACGACGGCCTCGACTTCTGTCGACGCCTCCCGGAGCTGGCCGGCGTCGTTGCCATCCCGCACCAGGTCTTCTACGACGACGTCGAAGCCGGTCGGCCTCTCGTTCGGTGGGCGTTCTGCAAACGACCCGAAATCCTCAGCGAGGCCTTGGCGCGGCTGCGGCGAATCGCGCCGTGACAAACCTTCCCGATACGTCTGCGTATCGGATTACTTCGCAGTAACCTCGCGAAATGGTCATCCCGCATGCGCTGCGTCGCATCGTTCTCGCGGCGAGCGCCGCGATCGTCTCCGCCACTCTCGTCGGTCTCACGCCGGCCGCCGCCGATACACCGACGTATCGAGCCACGATCACCCGCACGCAGCACGACATCCCGCACATCGTTGCCGAGGACTGGGGTTCGCTCGGGTTCGGCTCCGGCTATGCCGCTGCCGAGACGACGATCTGCACGCTCGCCGACACCGTCCTGGCTGCGCGCGGGCAGCGGTCGAAGTACCTGGGACCCGACAACAAGTACGACGACCAGGTCGCCATGAACGGGACGAACCTCCAGGTCGACGCACTGGTGACCGATCTGCACAATCGTCAGGTCGTGGAGAAGTTGCTGGCCGACGGCGACCACGGGCCCAGCCCGAAGGCACGCCAGATGGTCGCCGGCTACGCCGCCGGCGTGAACCAGTGGCTCGAGGACGTCGGCGGGGCAAACAACATCACCGACCCGAAGTGCAAGGGCGCGGCGTACATCGAGCCGAACGCCACCGAACTGGACCTCTGGTACGGCGTCTACCTGGCGAACATCATCGCGTCGACCGGCAACTTCCTGAAGGAGATCGTCGACGCGGACCCGCCCGCACTCGACGATCTTGGCTTGCCCACCCTGATCACCGATGCCGTTTTCGGTCTGATCCCCGAGGGGACACCGGACGTGTCGAAACTGGGGAACGACCTGCCGATCGGATCCAACGCGACCGCGGTCGGCAAGGACGCGACCTCCACCGGCTCCGGGATGATCCTCGGCAATCCACACTTCCCGTGGCGCGGCCGATTCCGTTTCACCCAGCAGCACCTCACGATCCCCGGTGAGTACAACGTCGCCGGCGGCAGCCTGGTCGGATCACCCGCGGTGAACATCGGGTTCAACAACGACGTGGCATGGAGCCACACCGTCTCCACGGCGTACCGGTTCACGCCCTACGAATACCGGACCGTCCTGTTGCCGACGAAGTACGTGACCCAGGGCGCCAACGGACTTCCGGCGTTGAAGGATCTCGAGCGCCGCATCGTCCAGATTCAGGCGAAACAGTCCGACGGTTCACTCAAGACCGTCACCGAAGACCTGTACCGGACCAACGAGGGCTACGTCCTCGACGCACCCGACGTCTTCATGGGCTGGACTCCACTGAGCTTCTTCGCGATCCGCGACGCCAACGGCGAACAGCTGCGCACGATCGACACCTTCCTCGAAATGGGCGGCGCATCGGACGTCAACGACCTGATCGAGCGCCAGGACGCCGAGGGTGGCATGCCGTGGGTGAACACCATCGCAGCCGACCGGGACGGCAACGTGCTCTACGCCGACCACTCCGTCGTCCCGAACGTGCCCAACGACATGGCATCGCCGCTCTCCGTTGGCGCCGGCCTGTCGCTTCCGACCGGTGGATGTCTGACCCCGATCGGCGCGCTGCTGTTTCAGCAGGCCGGGCTGCCGGGCCTGGACGGCAGCCGAGCGGAGCACGACTGCAAGTGGCGCACTGACTCCGACGCAGAGCGGCCCGGCATCCTCGGCCCGGAGAACCTGCCCAAGACGGTCCGGCAGGACTGGGTGATGAATGCCAACGACTCCTACTGGCTGCCCAACCCTGAGCAGAAGCTCGAGGGCTTCGCCCGCATCATCGGCTGTGAAGGCTGTGTTCGTACCAACCGCAGCCGGATGGTCTACCACTACGTCATCGACCGGCTGAAGGCCACGAAGGTGACGCCGGAAAGCCTGCGCGGCACCGAGCATGAGAACAAGCTGGGCGCATCCCTCGCGATGGGTCCGAACAGCGAGCTCGTGAAGGTCTGCGAGGCAGCCGACGGGACGACCCAGGAGTGCGACTCCCTGGCGAACTGGGACCGCACGTCCAACAAGGAAAGCGTCGGGTACGCCCTGTTCGAGGCTTTCGCCACGCGCATGCCGGCGAACGGCTACAAAGTGGCTTTCGACGCCGACGACCCGGTGGACACACCGCGCGATCTCAACACGACCAGTTCGGCCGTCATCAAGGCGATGAAGGATGCGCTCGCCGCGCTCCGGGCCAAGAACGTCGACCCGACCACTCCGTGGGGCGAGCTCCAGGTGGCCGGTGACGATGGCGCCGATCCCATCGGTCTCGGTGGCGGTGACGGCGACATGGCCGGCAACGCGAACGCTCTGCACAGCCGCACGCCGGAGCGGAACTCGTCGTACTACAAGCCGATCACCTACGGGTCGTCCCACATCCAGGCGATCTCGTTCCTGCCAGATGGGAAGGTCGACGCCAAGACGATCCTGACGTACGGCCAGTCGGAGAACCCTGAGCGCGCGTCGCACCAGGATCAGACTGAGCTGTTCTCCGACCAGGAGTGGGTGTCCTTCCCGTGGACCAGCGCGCAGATCGCAGCGCAGGAGGTGTCGACGAAGACGGTGTCGAACGTCGACGAACCATCGCCGTCCCCGACCACCCCCACGCCGACGCCCACCTCGACCAGCGCGGCGGCGACCTGTGACGGGGTTCCGGTGTCGGAACCCCGCTTCGCCGGAACCGCTGGCGCGGACCGGATCACCGGAACCCCCGGCGACGACGTAATCCAGGGCGCGGGCGGCAACGACATCATCAACGGTGGTGGCGGCAATGACCGGATCTGTGGCGGCGAGGGCAACGACGGCATCCTCGGCGGCCCCGGAAGCGACCTGCTTTTCGGCGGGTCGGGCGATGACGGGCTGGGTGGGGAGGACGGCAACGACCGGCTTGTCGGCGGCACCGGGGCGGACCGCCTGGGCGGTGGCGACGGGTACGACCGCGTCTACTACGGCGATCACACCCGGGGCGTGGCCGTCACCGTCGGCAACGGCAAGGCCGATGACGGCAACAGCACCGACGGTGGATCGGGGGCCCGGGACAACGTCTACTCGACGGTGGAAGTGGTCAACGGGTCGGCGCACGCCGACGCACTGGCCGGCAACAACGCCGGCAACGTGCTCGACGGGCTGGCCGGCGACGACCGCATCTACGGCAACGGCAGTGGAGACCGGCTGATCGGAGGCGCCGGCAACGACACCCTGATCGGCGGCGACGGAAACGACCAGCTGAGCGGCGGCACCGGGGTCGACTCGTTCCAGGGACAAGCGGGCAACGACGCCCTCGCCGCCCAAGACGGCGTGCGCGACAAGCTCCTGGACGGCGGAGCCGGAACCGACAAGGCCACCCGCGACCGGATCGACCCCGCGCCGGTGAGCGTGCCGTGACCCCAGCCGGGGGTGCACCTCCCGGCTCGCGGAGCGAGCCAGGGGGATTTCGCCCCGACGTGATCGTCGTCGGGGCAGGCCTCGCCGGGCTCGTCGCAACGCATGAGCTCGTCAAAGCCGGCCGACGGGTGTTGGTCGTCGACCAGGAGAACCGACACAACCTCGGCGGGCAGGCGTTCTGGAGCCTCGGCGGCCTGTTCTTCGTCGACTCCCCGGAACAGCGCCGGATGGGCATCAAGGACTCGCTGGAACTCGCACTCCAGGATTGGCAGGGCTCGGCCGCGTTCGACCATCCCGACGAGGACGTCTGGCCGCGCCGCTGGGCCGAGGCCTATGTGACGTGGGCGGCGAACGGCAAGCGGGACTACGTCCACGAGCTCGGCCTGAGATCGCTCCCCTTCGTCGGGTGGGCCGAGCGTGGATCGGGGCTCGCCACCGGACACGGCAACTCCGTCCCGCGCTTCCACCTGACTTGGGGCACCGGCCCGGAGGTCGTGCGGATCTTCGCCGAGCCGGTCGAGCGCGGCGAGCGATCGGGGCTCGTCCAGTTCGCGTTCCGGCACCAGGTCGACGAGCTGCTCATCGAGCAGGGTGCCGACGGGCAGGACGTCGTCGTCGGTGTCCGAGGCACTGTGTTGGCGCCGGACGATTCGCCCCGCGGCGTGAAGTCGTCCCGCGACGCACACGGCACCTTCGAGGTCCGGGCGCAGGCGGTCGTAGTTGCCTCCGGCGGCATCGGCCACAACCGCGATGCCATGCGGGCGATCTGGCCGACCGAGCGCGTGGGGCCTGCCCCCGAGCACATGATCTGCGGAGTCCCCGCGCACGTGGACGGCCGGATGCTCGGGATCGCCGAGGACGCCGGCGCCCGCATCGTCAACCGCGACCGCATGTGGGCGTACACCGAGGGGATCCACAACTGGAATCCGATCTGGCCGGACCACGCAATCCGCATCCTGCCGGGCCCGTCGTCACTGTGGTTCGACGCCAACGGACAACGTCTGACCGGCATGTCCGGCGTGCCGGGCGCGGACTCCATCGGCGCGATGAGGCAGATCCTGGCGAACGGATACGACTACTCCTGGTTCGTCCTGACGCAGTCGATCATCGAGAAGGAGTTTGCGCTCTCCGGATCCGAGCAGAATCCGGACATCACCGGCAAGGACGTTCGGTACCTGATCCGCTCCCGGTTGGCCAAGGGCGCACCGGCACCGGTGGAGAAGTTCAAGCAGCACGGGGTGGATTTCGTGGTGGCCGACACCCTCGCCGAACTCGTCGAGGGCATGAACAAGATCTCAAGAGGACCGCTGCTGGATGCCGCCGACCTCGAGCGCCAGATCGTCGCGCGCGACCGCGAACTGGACAACCCGTTCAGCAAGGACGTCCAGCTGATGGTCATCAACAACGCCCGGAAGTCCCGCACCGATCGACTGATCCGAGTCGCCAAGCCGCACCGGATCCTCGACCCGACGCACGGCCCCCTGATCGCAGTCCGGCTCAACATCCTGTCGCGCAAGACGTTGGGCGGCCTGGAGACCAACCTCGACAGCCAGGTCATGCGGTCGGATGGCCGAACCTTCCCCGGGCTGTATGCGGCCGGCGAGGCGGCCGGGTTCGGCGGCGGCGGCGTGCACGGCCACAACGCGCTGGAAGGCACCTTCCTCGGCGGCTGCATCTTCTCCGGACGCGCCGCAGGGCTCGCGCTGGCCCGTGAACTGGGTTCGGCCTAGTCCAGCTCGTCCGGCTCGTACGCGAGCTCGTCGTCACCGCTGGCGTGACCGCTGTCCAATCCCAGCTCGTCCGAGACTGCCTCCGGGTCGACGTCCTCGTGCACACCGTCACCGTCGGCCGGATCGGTGAACTCGTCGTCGTCGCCCATCGGCTCAAGGTCGACGTCGACGTCCTCGTGGCGCGGGCCTGAGTCGGTCATGCTCGCAGCGTACCCAGCAAACAGTCACATGATGTGCCGGTTGCGGCGGTAGACCGCCACGGCAGCACCCGCGCAGGCAACGCCACCGGCGAGCAGGATCCATCCCAGCGGTGACGGGCCGGCTTCGGACGTCGTGCCGGCGTCTTCGGTGGGCATCTCGGTGACATCGTCCGTCGCACCTGAGCCCGGATCGGTGAACGTCGGCTCCGGGGTCGGCGTCTCCGTTGGCTCTTCGGAGTCGCTGTTCTCGTCGTCGGTGTTGTCGGAATCCTCATTGTCGCTGGAGTCGTCGGACGAATCCTCCTCCTCCTCGCTGGGATCCTCCGAATTCTCGTCAGCGGGGTCGGCGGATTCCTCGGCGGCCAACGAGCCGGCTACAACCACGAGGTGCGGCGACACGGCGTGAGCCCCGCTCGCTCCGAAGAGCATCAGGGTGCCGACCACCGCCGCAGCGGTCACAAGGCGGCGAAGGGGAGTATCACTGGCGTTCACGGCTTACTCGCTCTCATCAGTCTGCTGGGAGTTACCCGCAACCGTCGGCTTGCATGTGCCCGTTGTCACTGATCGTCCGGCGGCGCGGAAGCAGCCTAGCCCGGGTAGAACGCCAACCCGAGCGCAATGAGCCCGGCCCAGAAGGCGATCTCCACGGTCTCGGTCATGGGCTGAACCCGCTGGATTGCACCAACAACGTGGACGATGGTCATACCGATGAACACCACGATCACGATCTGGAAGATCTGCTCGACGCCCGAGCCGGTCGACGCGGCTCGAAGGGCGAAGCCGGTCAGGACCACGGCGAGTACCCCGAGACATCGGCCGAAATAGACCGCCAAATCGGTGTCCTGGGGAAGATTCCAGCGGAACGCGCGCGCCCACGTGAGCGGGACCAGCAGGATCGGCAGCGCGAAGGCAACTCCCGTGACCAGGCCGAACACGAGCAGGAAGGTCCGAGCGTGCTCCGCCCAGATTCCGATCATCTGCCGAGACTAGAGCGGTTCACGCCGGTGTGAGACTCCTTCGCGCGGATTCATGGATGGACGTAGGCAGGCGCGGTGTCATCCCACGGCTGCCGGTCCACCAGGTCGGCGACGCGGACGTACCCCCGCTCGAACTCACCGGTGGCCGCATCGACCAGGCGGTACTCCTGGCGCTGACGATGAATCGGCTGGGCGTCGATGATCACCACCCGCACCTCGCCGGGCTCGAACCGGCACCGACGCTGCAGGGCGTCGATGAGCTGCTCGTTGTGCAGGTGACCGTCACCGAAGTTCCAGCCGAGGGTGGTGCTGCAGATGCGCTCGCCGTCGGTCAGGACGTACTCGCTCTCGTCGAGCCCGGCCATGGCTCGATGCGCGAGCGCGAACATGGCGCGGCCGTGGCTGTTGAAGCCCCGGAACGCGTACCCCATGTATTGGTACATCTCCGCGATCTCGGGACTGCCGAAGAACTTCTGCAGCTGCGCCTGCGGCATGCTCGCGATCGACACGATGTTCGCCTCGATCTTCGCCGACGCCGACGGCTTCATGCACCAGAGCGTGGTGTCCCAGTTGCCGGCGTAGTACCTCATCGCCGGAAGGAATGAGACCTTGCGCGGGAACAGGTTCCCGAGCAGCACGGTGCCGACGAGGACTCCGGCCAGGACCAGGGGCAGCGGGGACGTCAGGTCGCCGAAACCGACATCGGCATGCCCGATGAAGAGTGCTAGGACGCTGAACATCATGAAGACGTTCCACTCCAGCGGCACCCCCATCGGAATCGAGGAGAGGATTCCGAAGTGGAAGCACAGCATCACGACCGCCGCGACGATGCCCGCCGTGCTGCTGTGACCGAAGTACAGGACGATCGGCACCAGTCCCTCGACCGCAGTCGACACGTGCGCCAACAGGCGTGACGGCCAGCCAGGCCGGAGGTCATCGGGGAAGCTCTTGAAGAAGCGCCGCTTGAGCCAGCGCGGGCGCAGCACCGGGTTGTTGCTCATCATCGTCGAGATGACGAACGGGAAGTGCCGGGTGAGCTTGGACGTCGCCGCGCCCAACCAGATCACCAGACACACCAGCTTCGCCGCCAGGATCATGTCCACCGTCGCCACGCCGGCGAACAGGAATGCCACCGTGAACGAGCCGTAAACCTCGCCGCGCGCGGCGAGGAAGATCACCCGGTCGCGAAGTCCCAGGGCGGCAAGCAGGCCGAGGATCGCCCAGATCTGCCACATCGGCAACAACCCGGCCGACGCGCCGGCCGCCGGATCGGCGCCGGTGCCGTCCGACAGGATCGCGGTCGCCAGGACGACCAGGAGCGCGACGTAGAGCAGCACATCGAACGGTGTCCGGGAGTCGCCTCGGGTCAGCGGGACGCGGTCCGGCCACGGCGGCAGCCGGATGCTCCGCGGGCGGACCCAGTAGAGGATCGAACCCATCGGCGGCACGAATCTGTTGTTCAGCGGACCGAAGCCGCACCCGAGCCCGATGACCTCGAACAACATCGTGTAGAGCACGATCTTCTGGAAGACGATCGGCTCGGCGTACCACTGGCGAACATCGAAGAAGCCGTCGATGCCCGCTGTGCTCAGCACGACGAGCCAACCGCCCAGGACGTAGGCCACGACCTTGGCGACGTAGAACAGGTGAAGGATCACCGGCGTGCCGAAGCCGACTTCCGCCCAGTGCCGCGCCATGGGCCGGATCTTCTCCGCGCGAGTTCCTTGGCTCCAGGTCGCGTAGTCGACCGATGGGGCATCTTGCCGAAGGAATCCCACGGGACCCGACGCTAGCTCAAACCGGCGGGAGCGCCCACGAAATCCGGGTTCAGCGGGCCAAGGTTCATCACAACTCGCTCACTGGTGAGGAGCCCGTCGTCGTTGTAGCAATAGAACGCCGTGAACGGCAGGACCACCGGCCGGCCGGTGCCGGCGAAACCGAGAAAGTCTTCGACGTGAGTGCCGGCCAGGCGGCCTTCGACGACAAGGTCGGTGTCGGTGTGGCTGACGCGGTCGATGTGGTTCTGCGGATGCTCGAAGGCGCCGGCGACATCGGCGAAACCCAAGTAGGCGTGGGCGCCCTCGATCGCTTCGGGTGTGGGGAAGGCGACGCCGTTGTACTCCATGACGGCGTCCGGCGCGAAGGTGGCCATGATGCCGGCCAGGTCCCCATCGTTCTCGACGGCGTAGTGCTGCTCGAGGAGCGCCTCGCGGCGCGCCCGCTCGGTTGCAGTGACAGTCATGCGATCCTCCGGTATTATTGTTGAACGGTCGTTCAAGAATGGCGACGGGTGCACGGACTGTCAAGGGAGGGCACGTGGGCAGGCCCAGGAGCTTCGAGATCGACGACGCCGAAGCCGCCTTGCTCGACGTCTTCTGGAGCAAGGGTTACGAGGGCTCAGCCGTCCGCGACCTGTGCGCGGCCACCGGCCAACGACAGGCCAGCCTCTACGCGGCCTTCGGCGACAAGGACCAGATGTTCCAGGCCGCACTCCACCGTTACCTGGTGTGGATCGAAGGTCATCTCACGCCGCCCGAGAACGGTCGCGAGGGTGTGCGCCACGTTCTGGAGACCACCTGCCGGCTCACGATCGAGGACCGGCAACGGCGCGGCTGCGCCATCATCAACGCCGTCGCCGACCGGGAGAACCTCTCGCCGCGTGCAAACGTCACCGTCCAGCAGAGCTTCGAACGACTACGCGACCTTCTCCGCCGCCAGGTCCACGCCTCGTTCCCCTCGGCCCCGCCGGCCGGCGCCGAGGACATGGTCAACCTGCTGGTCGGGGCGACGGTGTCGATCCGCCTCCTCGGCCGAGCGGGCGCGTCGCCGACTGAGCTCCGAAGCATCGTGGCTGGAGCTCTGTCCGCCTTCGAGCGCTGGGCTGCGTAGGCGCAGTCGACGCCCCTCACAACTCCGCGATTGGCTGGTAGCAGTCGAAGGTCTCGTGCTCGACGACCTGGCCGTCGCGCACGGTCAGGAAAGAGGCGATGTCCGCGACCAACTTCTGGCCGGCAAAGTATGGTCCGGCATCCATCCCGATGACCCCGGTCCACGCGGCGCGAACAGCGGCCCGCTCACCCACGACCATGACCTCGCGCACAGCTATGACCTGTTCCCGCAGGAGCGCCTTGCCCGCCCGAAAGCCGGCGAGCGTGCCGGCCAGGTCACGCACAGCACCGTCAGGTGTCACTGCGTTCGGGTGCTCCTTGACATACAGCGAAGGAGCGAGCAGCGCCCTGAGGTCGTCTTCATTCGACGACAGGTCGGATACGACGCCGTAGTAGGCACGTACGACGGACTCGACGTCATCAGATCGCCACGGGGCCGATGAGATTGCCACGCCGTTCAGAATACACAACAATGGTTGTGTGTCTTCGGCCAATCTCCCCCCGCTGGACATGTCGTCGGCGCTCACCCTGTTGGGTGACGCGGTCAGTCGGGAGGTGCTCGAGTCACTGCGAGAGACGGGCATCCGGCATGGTCACGGATACCTCGTGCAGCGACTTCTGGTCGGCCCCGCCACTGCGACCGAGATCGCCGAGGAACTCGGGGTTACCCAGCAGGCCGTCTCCAAGGCGGTCAACGAACTCCTGACCCTCGGGCACGTGGAGCCGGCACCCGACACCGCCGACCGGCGACGCCGACCCGTGCAGTTGTCAGCGCGGGGCCGGCGCGCCGTCGAAACCGCCCGGGAGGTCCGCCGCGGGATCGACGAGCGGCTTCAGCACGCGCTCGGAAGGCGGGAGTTCGACCGCACGATGCGGTCCCTCGGGCTCGCCCTGACCGTGCTCGGTATCGCCGAGCGCGTCGAGCGACGTGCCGCCCAGCCACCCGAGGGACGGGTGAGCTGAGGCGCCGACACCGACCGCAGCGGCCAGACTGCGTCAGGTTCGGATTTCAGCGGTGCAGCGGCGTCAGCACGAAGACTGGCAGCGGCCGGTCGGTCTTCTTCTGGTAGGCCGCGAACTGCCCACGGTTGGCCTTGTTGCAGATCGCAAAGAGCCGTTCGTAGTCCTTGTCGCCCGGACGCAGAGTTCGCGCGACCGCCGGCATCCTGCGCACGCCGACCTGGATCTCCACCGACGGGTTCGCCTCCAGGTTGAGCGCCCAGGCCGGCGGCAAGTGATGGCCGCCGTTGGACCCGCACACCAGGTAGTCGGCACCGTCGCGGCCGTAGACCAGAGCGTTGGTGCGGGTCAGTCCGCTCTTGCGACCGGTGGTCCGGAGCAGAAGTGTCGGCATCATCAGCAGTCGGTGGCCGACGAGACCATGACTGTGTTCGTAGATGCCCTGGTGGACCTTGAGCGCGGTGACGAAGGCACGGGTGGAAAGCTTCACGCGCCCATGATGTCCGATACCGGCCCGGCGACGGTGAGCCCTGCCACCGACCATGATGAGACGGTGACCGCAAAGCCGACCGTCCTCGTGACCGGCGCGACCGGCTTCGTCGGGAGGAGCCTGGTCCCCCACCTCGTTGCTCAGGGGTTCACCGTCCGCGCGATGACCCGGAACCCCGACCGCTATGCCGGCGGGGATGAGCAGGTCGTGGCCGGCGACGTCAACGAACCGAAGACGCTGGACCCGGCGCTCGCCGGCGTCGATGTTGCGATCTACCTGATCCACGCCCTCGACCATCCCGACTTCGAACGCCGTGACGCCGAGGCCGCGCGCGCGTTCGGGGCCGCGGCGGCACGCGCCGGCGTCCGGCAGATCGTCTACCTCGGCGGTCTCGGAGCCGACGACGATGACCTGTCGCCACACCTGCGGTCACGTCGCGAGGTGGAGCAGATTCTCGGCGAATCAGGGGTTCCGGTCACCGTGCTGCGGGCCGCAATCGTGGTGGGCAAGGGCGGCATCTCATGGGAGCTGACCCGCCAGTTGGTCAAGAACCTGCCGGCGATGGTCGTGCCCACCTGGGTGTCGACGTTGACGCAGCCGATCGCCTTGGCCGACGTGGTCCGTTACATCACCGGGGTCATCGACCAGCCGAAGGCTTTCGGAAGGGTCTTCGAGATCGGCGGTCCGGAGCAGCTGACCTATCTGGAGATGCTGCAGGTGGTTGCTGAAGTCTCGAAGGGGCGGCGCGTGCCCATCGTCCGCGTACCCGTCCTCACACCGCGGCTGTCGTCCTACTGGCTGGCCCTGGTCACGGACATCGACGTCACCACCGGCCGCAATCTGATCGACTCGATGGGAACGAAGGTCGTCGTCACCGACACCAGCATCCGCGAGATCGTGCCCGGTGAGCCGATGTCGTACGCCGAGGCCGTCCGTCTCGCCTTGGCCGAATCCGAGGGCTGAACGCTCAGGCGAAGAGCATCGGAAGTGTGACCAGCATGGCCAGCGACCACGTCACATGGGTGAGCGCAGGTGCCAGGATGCCGCCTGATGCTCGCCGCTCAAGGCCGACGACGAAGCCCAGCAGCATGGCCGCGAAGGCCAGCATCACGTTGCCGGTGGCGAGGGTGGCCACCGCGTAGGCCGCGGTCGTCACGGCCACCGGATATCGCGGAATGGCCGCGTAGGCGGCGCCGCGGAAGAACAGCTCCTCGGCGAGCCCGGTGACGGCTGTGACCGCCATCAACAGCGGGAGGGATCCTCGGTCCGCGTGCTCGAGGATCGTGCTGACCTCCTCGGCAAGGACCGGGACCCGACGGACGACCAGGGCGCCCACGACGAACACTCCGGCCAGGGCGAGGCCAAGGAGGATCGGGGAGGCGATCGGCCGGCGCAGTTGGTCCGCCACCGCGATTCGGCCGAGATGGAGCGGACCAGATGCCACCGCACCGATGGCCCAGGTCGCGGCCATCGTCAGGGCGGCCGGGTAGAACCACGGGCTGCCCGGCTCGATGCGAAGCGATGCTCCGAGCACGATCGACCCGATGATGACGACGACCGCGGTGGTCACCTGTCGTCGGCGCAGGGCTGCGGCCGTCACCGGTTCGGCCGTCGGGGCAACGTCCCACAGGGCGCGCTGCAACCAGTCACGCACTGTCGCGCGACCAACCGTGCACGGGGAGCGTGACGAACACTCGCGTGGGCAGTTTCACAGGTCCATCATGTCCGGCGTCAAAAAGGCGCGCTTTGCCCACGCCGCTTCGGGTACTTCCCTTCAGACAGAGGAGAAGTCATGGAGAGTTTCGAGAACGTGGACACCTGGGTTTGGGTCGCTGTTGCTGTCGGTGCGTTGCTCGTGGTCGGCGTCCTCATTGCCTTGAGCCGCGGCAAGAAGAAGGACTGGGATCATTCCCGGGCCGAAGCCATGCGCAGCAAGGTGGAGCAGGAGCTGCCCGAGTTGCGGAAGCGCGAGGCATCCGCGCTCGAAAGCGAGGCTCAGGCGGAGCGGGCCAGGGCCGAGGCGGAGCGTCTCGACGCGGAAGCGCGCGAACGGCGGTCCGAGGTCGAGGACCAGCGAAGCGAGCTCAACGAGCAACTGCAGGAGGCCGACGAACGGGACCCCCTGGTCGACACCGACGCCACGGAACACCGGCACGCAGCTGACTCCCCCCGTCGCGACTGAGGTTGCGACGCACGGCCGCCTTGGGGCGACTGGTTTGAGGGCGTCCCGGGTACTCGGAGTGGGTGAGACCCTCCAACGCGCTCCTCTTCGCCTTGGCGTGCGTCCTGACAATGACCGGGTGCGAGTTCGAGGCCGGCCCAGCGCGCGTCGGTGGTCTGGCCGACGTACCCAACTCGGTTCGTGAACCGGAGGGACCGCCGTTGGTCAGTGTGCGGGGGAGCAAGAGGGACGCGATCGCATGGGCCCCGCTGTCCGATCCCGACAACGTCACCGTCGAGGGTTGGGTGCCCAGCAGCCGGGCCTGGTCGACGTCCAAAGTCCTCGTCATCGCCGCCTACCTGGACACGATCGTCGACGGCGATCCGGACAAGGTCCCACCAGACGCCCGCGCGTCCATCCGCGCGGCCCTGAGGCAGTCGGACGAGGAGTCCATCAACATCATCCGTGGCCAGATCCCCGACGCAGGTGCGGCGATGACCCGCGTCTTGCGCGCCCTCGGCGACACGAAGACCCAGGTTCCGGGGGCCTATGAGGGCACGATGCAGTGGGGCGTCCGGGAGCAGGTGCAGTTCATGGCCGCGCTGGGCAACGGGCAGGTGGTCTCACCGCAGGCCAGCAAGTTCCTGCTGCAGGAGATGCAGCCGATCGAATCGCAGCGGTGGGGGCTGGGAACCATCGGCGCCCGCGCCTTCAAGCCCGGATGGATGAATGCCCAAACCGAAAGCCGGCAGATGGGAATCGTCGGGGACTTCGCGGTGGCAATCATCACTGCGGGCGACGGGCGGGCCGCGCAGCAGAGAGGCGGGGACTACGCGCACGCCCGGCAGCTGAACCGCCTCGCTCAGCTTCTCGCGAAGCGGATCGACGAGG
>DATEDT010000019.1:0-64685 GCA_035281505.1 Aeromicrobium sp.
CATGGGTGTGGTGCCGCCGGAACCCGGCTTCAACGCCTTCCTCGCCGAGACGTGCACTTCGCACGGCGCGCTGTTCATCAGCGACGAGGTGATGACCGGCTTCCGGATCACGGCCTCGGGACACTGGGGCCTCGACGGCGCCGTCGAAGGCTGGCAGCCCGATCTGATGACCTTCGGCAAGGTCATGGGCGGCGGCTTTCCGGCCGCCGCGTTCGGCGGCCGGGCCGACGTCATGGAACTACTCGCACCGAGCGGGCCGGTGTACCAAGCTGGCACGTTGTCGGGCAATCCCGTCGCCACCACGGCGGGCCTCACGACGCTCCGTCTGGCCGACGCGGCGGCCTACGCGCGTGTGGACGCGGCGTCCGCGCAGGTTCAGGCCATGGTCGGCGAGGCGCTCAGTGCGGCAGGGGTCGCCCACGTCATCCAGCGAGCGGGCAATCTGTTCAGCGTCTTCTGGGGTGTGGATGAACCCGTCGTCGACTTCGCCGCTGCCCAGCGGCAGGAGGCCTGGCGGTTCAAGGCCTTCTTCCACGCGATGCTCGACGCCGGTGTCTACCTCCCGCCGAGCGCCTTCGAGGCCTGGTTCGTCTCGGCGGCGCATGACGACGAGGCACTCTCTAGGATGGGCGACGCCCTTTCGGGAGCGGCCCTGGCCGCCGCGGCGGCAAGCGAAGGAAACTCATGACTGAGCGCACGATCGTGCATTTGATGCGGCACGGCGAGGTCCACAACCCCACCGGGGTTCTGTACGGGCGCCTGCCGGAGTTCCTCCTGTCCGAGCTGGGTCACGAAATGGCCCAGGCTGCGGCCGATGCGCTGGCTGGTCGCGACGTGACGTACCTCGTGGCTTCGCCGCTGGAGCGCGCGCAGCAGACCGCCGCGCCGACCGCCGCGAACTTCGATCTGCCGGTCGTCACCGACGACCGCGTGATCGAAGCGGACAACACCTTCGAGGGCTCGAAGTTCGGTGTCGGTTCCGGCTCGTTGCGCCACCCAAGCGTGTGGTGGCGGCTGCGGAACCCGCTGCGGCCGTCGTGGGGCGAGCCGTACAGCCACATCGCCGCACGCATGCGCGCCGCGGTCACCGATGCGCTTGAGGCGGCACGGGGGCACGAGGCGGTCATCGTGTCGCACCAGCTGCCGGTGTGGATCGCCCGCCGGTCGTTCGAGCAGAAGTCGTTCGTGCACGATCCGAGGCGACGGCAGTGCACGTTGGCCAGCCTGACCAGCCTGACCTTCGAGGGCGACGAGTTCGTCAGCCTGGATTACTCCGAACCGGCCGGCCATCTGCTCCCGGAAGCGTTGCGTGGGAAGTTCGTCGGGGGAGCCTGATTGTCCCCCGCAAGCGGGAGGTACCCCCAGCTGGCACGCCTGGGGCTGGCAGTCGCCTCGGCCCTGATGGCGCTGGCCGGGTGCGGCGGATCCAGCTCCGCCGGTTCCACCGAAGGCTTCGTCAGCTCGAACCGCACGATCACGGTCGTGCCCATGGCCGACCGCAAGCCGGCGCCACGCCTGGAGGGGCTCGACCTGCAAGGCAAGCCCCTGTCATCGGCTGACCTGCGCGGCGACAGCCGCATCCTCGTGGTCAACGTCTGGGGCTCCTGGTGTGCGCCCTGCCGGCGGGAGGCACCCGTCCTTGCCGCGGCAGCGCGTCGGTATTCCGACGACGACGTCAGATTCCTCGGGTTGCTGTCGCGCGACAAGCCGGCAGCGGCAACCGCCTTCGCTCGCCGGTTCAAAGTTGACTACCCGAGCCTGCAGGACCCGGGCGGCCGGCTCCAGCTCAGATTTGCCGACTCGCTGCCGTCGCAGGGCATCCCGACCACCTGGATCATCGATCGCAATGGCCGGGTTGCCGTGCGCGTGTTGGCCGAGGTGACCGCCGGAACGCTCGACGGCCTCATCGACGACGAGCTGGTTCGGCGATGAATGCCAGCCTGACCGTCGGCATCACGGACACCGTGGCCTCAGGTTCCCTCGTGGTCGCGCTGCCGATCGCGGTTGCGGCCGGTCTGCTGTCGTTTGCGTCGCCGTGCGTCGTCCCCCTCCTGCCGGGCTACCTGTCGTACATGACCGGCGTCGCGGTCCAGGACCTCGGAACGGCACGGCGCGGCCGGATGCTGGCCGGGTCGAGCCTGTTCGTTCTCGGCTTCACCGTGCTCTTCGTCAGCGGTGGCGCGTTCTTCGGTGGCATCGGCGGCCAATTGGTGGAGTACCAGTCAGTCATCTCGAAAGTGCTCGGGGTGTTCGTCATCGCATTCGGCCTCGCATTCATCGGATGGGTGCCGATGCTTCAGCGAGAGGTCCGGTTGGCGGTTCCCGGTGTCGGGCTCGCCATGGCGCCGGTGCTCGGCCTGCTGTTCGGACTCGGTTGGGTGCCGTGCCTCAGTCCGACGCTCGGCACGGTGACCACGCTGGCCTACACCGAGGCGACCGCCGGTCGCGGAGCATTGCTCGCGTTCGCCTACTGCGTGGGCCTGGGGGTTCCGTTCGTCCTCGTGGCCGTGGCGTTCGGTCGGCTCACGCGGGCACTGGACTGGGTGCGCGTCCATCAGCGGGCGCTCACGCTGTTCGGGGGCGGCCTCATGGTCGCCCTCGGGGTGCTGCTGGTGACCGGGCTGTGGGACGTGCTGATCATCGAGCTGCGGTCACGGATCGGTAGCGGAGAGATCGCCCTATGAGTGGCGCCGCGACTGACGCGCCCGAGCTGTCCCGCCGCGAGTTCGCGCGGTGGATGTGGCGCCAGGTGACGTCGATGCGCACGGCGCTGCTGCTGCTCCTCTTGCTGGCGTTGGTGGCGATCCCGGGATCGGTGCTGCCGCAGGCCTCGGTGGATGCGCGGGCCGTCGAGGCGTACCGACTTGCCCATCCCGAACTCGCGCCGTGGCTGGATCGGTTGGGCCTGTTCCACACGTACACCTCGGTGTGGTTCAGCGCGGTGTATCTGCTGCTCATGGTCTCGCTGGTCGGCTGCATCGTGCCGCGGACGATCGCCTACGCGAAGGCATACGCCGCGCGGCCGCCGAACGCGCCAGCCAACTTCAGCCGTATGCCGGCCTCGTCGGTCCACCAGGTCGACGTGCCCGATGTCGACGCCGCCGTCCAGCGGGCCCGGAACGTTCTGGGACGCGCGCGGATCGACGTCCGGGAACGGGACGGCGTCACCGAGCTGTCGGCTGAGTCCGGGCAGCTGCGCGAGTTCGGGAACCTGGTGTTCCATCTGGCGGTCGTCGGGGTGCTCGTCGGGGTCGCCGTCGGCTCGCTGTACGGCTACCGCGGGGCGGTCGTCGTCACCGAGGGTGACGACTTCTCCAATGTCCTGACCCAGTACGACGACTTCGCCTCCGGAGCGCTCTTCGACCGTGAGGCACTGCCCCCGTTCGCCATCCACCTGGACGCCGTCGACGCGCGATTCCAGCTCACCGGCCCCCAGCGCGGCGCACCGCGCTCGTTCGCCGCACGCGGCACATGGAGCGTCGGCACCTCGGCCGACCAGGAGAAGTCCTTCGACATCCGGGTGAATCATCCGCTCAAGATCGGTCGGACGTCGGTGTTCCTCATCGGCCAGGGCTACGCCCCGGTCTTCAAGGTGACCGACGCCGAGGGGGAGGTCGTCTTCGAGGACGCCGTTCCGTTCCTGCCCGCCGACGCCACGTACACCTCGAGCGGCGTCGTGAAGGTGCCGGACGCGCAGCCCGAGGGATTGGGCTTCCAAGGCTTCTTCCTGCCGACGGCGATCACCGTCGGCGATGACAAGGCACCCATCTCGGCCTTTCCGGCGGCAGCCAATCCGCTCGTCGGGCTGTTCGTCTTCCGCGGCGACCTCGGGCTGGACACCGGCCGACCGCAGTCGGTGTTCATGCTGGACAAGACCCGACTCACCCAGCTCGAGAACAAGGACGGGACGCCCTTGCGGGTCAGCCTGTCGCCGGGGCAGGTCGCCGATCTGCCCGGTGGCGGCTCGATCCAGTTCGTCGAGGTACGCCAGTTCGCGCGGCTGCAGGTCAGCTCGTCGCCGTTCGCCTGGCTACCGCTCGGCGCCACGATCCTGGGCGTTGGCGGTCTGGTGCTTTCGCTGCTCATTCGCCCCCGTCGGACCTGGGTGCGGGTGTCGCGTACGGTGATCGAGGTCGCCGCGCTGGACCGCATCACACGAGGCGGCGGAGACCTTGACGATCACGTGCGCCGGGTGGCCGAAGCCGTGCTGCCGAGCCCAGGCCAGGAGGAGACATGACGAGCGAGGCCTACGCGCAGGCGTCGACCTATCTCATTGCTGCCGCCACGGTCGTACTGGCCATCGCGTTCGTCGCCCACGTCGCCGAGTGGGCCTTGGCGCGAGGTGCCGACGAAGAGCCGACCAGCGCGTCTGTCGCCGCCGGCATCGGTCGATCCGTCACGGTGCTGGCCCTGCTGATCCTGCTCGCCGGCGTCGTGACCCGCGGCCTGGCCGCCGGTCGCGTCCCGTGGGGCAACATGTACGAGTTCGGGTGTGCTGCCGTCGTCCTGATGCTGGTGGCCTATTTGGTGCTCATGCGCCGGTGGGGGCGAGCCATTGACTGGACTGGCGCCGCCGTCACCGGCATCGGCACCGTCGTGCTGGGTGCGTCGATGCTGGTTTACGTGCCGGCCGGTCCGCTGGTCCCTGCCCTGCACTCGTACTGGCTGGTGATCCACGTGTTCGCCGCCATGCTCGCCGGTGCAGCGTTCGTGATCGGTGCCATCGCGTCGGCGGCGTACCTGCTGAAGTCACGTAACCCGGCGGGCTTCTCCAGGCTGCCGTCGGCGACGCGGCTGGACGAGATCGCCTTCAAGGTCAACGCCTTCGCGTTCCCGATCTGGACGTTCGCCGCGTTGATCTCCGGGCCGATCTGGGCGCAGTACGCGTGGGGACGCTATTGGGGGTGGGACCCCAAGGAGGTGTGGGCGTTCATCACGTGGGTGGTTTACGCCGGCTACCTGCACGCGCGTGCGACAGCCGGGTGGAAGGGCCGCGCCGCGGCCATCCTGTGCCTCGTCGGCTTCGCCACGTTCGTGTTCAACTTCATCGGGGTGAACCTGTTCGTGGGTGGGCTGCACTCCTATGCGAAGTGAGCGACCGAGCGATCGAGTCAGATGCCGCGGGACTCGCGGTGCCACCACACCCGTGACGGGCACATGTCCATGACCATGGGGACGCCGGCAGCGCGCGTGCGCGCGAAGGCTGCCAAGTCGACCACGCCCATCTGAAACCAGACGCCCCGCGCGCCGATCGCGACAGCCTGATCGGCGAACTCGCCGGCGGCTTCGGAGCGCCGGAACACGTCGACCACATCGATGGCAAACGGGACGTCGGCGAGCGTCGGGTACACCTTCTCGCCGAGAACGGGCCCCTGCGCCGCAGGATGGATCGGGACGATGCGCTTGCCGTGTGCCTGCAGGTCGGCGGCCACCGAGAGCGCCGCTCGATACGGGTCGCCGGACAGCCCGACGACGGCCCATGTCTCGGTCTCGTCGAGCATGAAGTCGATCGCAGCCGGATCCTGGAACTCGTTCACGTCGATTGAGCGGGTCAGAGGCCGCGCAGGAAATCCGGGTCGTCGTCCGGCCCCATCGCGCCGCCGCGCTGCGGGCGAGAGTTGGGTGGACGCTGCTGCTTCGTGGCGCCGAAGAACAGCCACAGCAACGGCCCGGCGACCGGCACGAGGACCACGAGGAACCACCCCCACTTGGGGAGATGCCGCACGTTCTCGCGTGGCGTGGAATACAGGTCGAAGAACGCGTAGACCAACAACACGAGCGCGACGACGATCGGAAGCGCCTTGCCCATGGCTCCACGTTACCGGGGCGCTTCAATCCCCGATTAGGCTGAAGGCGTGAAGGCCTTCTGGAAATACACCGCGGCTCGTCTCGGACTGTTTGCCGTGGTGTTCGCCGCCATTTGGGCGCTGACCAACGCGGTGCGTCCGCAACCGGTCCCGTTCATCCTGATCGCTGCGTTCATCGTCTCCGGCGTCATCTCGATCTTCGCGCTGCGCGGCATGCGCGAAGAGGTTGCGGCACACCTGTCGCAACGGCCCGGCCGCAGCGGCGAACGTGCCGTCCCGAACCGCGACGCCGACGATCTGGACTGAGGTCAGCCGCCGAGCGTGAAGCCCACCGCCAGGCCGACGGCAGTCACGAGTTCGGCGATCCCGGTCTGGGCAAGCACCGGGACGAGATCCAGTCCGCCGGCGCCTGCCCGGATCCTGGCCGCAGCCGGCAGCCACGGGACCAGCCCGGCGAGTCCGAGGAACGCCCACGGTGTGGCGAGGCCGCAGACGGCGACCCCGGCCCACGCGACCAACCCCAGTCCGAGGTAGAGCCACCGGGTCCGTTCGTCGCCCAACCGCACCGCGACCGTTCGCTTTCCGGCCACGACGTCGGTGCCGAGGTCGCGCAGGTTGTTGGCGACCAGGATCGCGCAGGCGAGCGCGCCGACGATCACACCGGCCATGACGCTCGGCCAGGTGAGTCGTTCCAGTTGCACGAAGGTCGTGCCCACCACGGCCACGAGGCCGAAGAACACGAAGACGCTCACCTCGCCGAGCCCGCGGTACCCGTACGGATTGGAGCCGCCGGTGTAGGTCCACGCCGCGACGAGAGCCGCGGCGCCGATGAGCAGAAGCCACCACGATGTCGTGGCGGCGAGCACGACGCCCAGACCGGCGCCGATCAGGAGGGACGCCTGTGCGGCCCTCTTGACCGCCTGCGGCGTCGCCAACCCCGACCCGACGAGCCGCAGCGGGCCGACACGATCGTCATCGGTGCCGCGAACCCCGTCGGAATAGTCGTTGGCGTAGTTGACGCCGATCTGAAGGGCGAGCGAGACGCCGAGCGCCACGAGCGCCTTCCAGACGATGACACCGTCGGCGAGCGCGGCCGCTCCGGTACCGGCGACGACGGGCGCCACGGCTGCCGGGAGGGTGCGGGGCCGCGCCCCCTGGACCCAGGCGGTCACTTCCATACGCTTGGCACCGTCACGGCCGACATCCTGCCATGTGGTCTCGCGCGGGTGTGCGAGGATCGGGGCGTCGATTTTCGGTGAGGGGAGTACCTGCCTTGCAGTCCGTTTGTGTCATTGGCTTGGGCTACATCGGTCTGCCGACCGCCGCCATTCTGGCCTCCAACGGCGCGACCGTGATCGGCGTCGACCTCAGTCAGGCCACGGTCGATGCGGTGAACCGCGGTGACGTTCCGTTCGTCGAGCCGGACCTCGCCGCCTATGTCCGCGGAGCTGTCTCACACGGCAAACTTCGGGCAACGACCGCGCCGGAACCAGCCGACGCATTCATCATTGCCGTCCCCACGCCGCTGACCGGCAACCACGAGCCGGACCTCTCGTACATCGAGAGCGCTGCTGCCGCCCTTGCACCGGTGCTGACCGGTGGCGAGCTCGTCATCCTGGAGTCGACGGTGCCGCCCGGGGCCACGAGCAAGCTCGCCGAATGGATTCTGGCCGCACGCCCCGACCTTGCGCTCGCCGGCTCCGAGGACCTGGCCGACGGGACAGCCGTCATCCACGTCGCCCATTGCCCGGAGCGGGTGCTCCCGGGACGCATCATGATCGAGTTGGTCACGAACGACCGGATCGTCGGCGGACTCACACCGGAGGCGGCGGTCCGGGCCAAGCAGTTGTACGAAATCTTCTGCCAGGGCAACATCCTGCTCACCGACGCGGTGACGGCGGAGATGGCGAAGCTGGTCGAGAACTCCTTCCGCGACGTCAACATCGCCTTCGCCAACGAGCTGTCGTTGGTCGCCGACGAGCTCGGCATCGATGTCTGGCGGCTCATCGAGCTGGCCAATCACCATCCGCGGGTCAACATCCTGCAGCCGGGGCCCGGCGTGGGCGGTCACTGCATCGCGGTCGATCCCTGGTTCATCGTCGACGCCATGCCCGAGCAGGCGCGGCTCATCCGCACCGCGCGCGAGGTGAACGACAGCAAGCCGGACTGGGTTGTCGGCAAAGTGCGTGAGGCCGTGGCCGGCCGGACCGACCTCACCATCGCGGCTCTCGGGCTCGCCTTCAAGCCCGACGTGGACGACCTGCGCGAGTCGCCGGCCCGCAAGGTCGTCGGTGACCTCGCCGACGAGTTCCCGGAGGCGTCACTCCTGGTGGTCGAGCCGCACATCAGCGAGCTTCCGAAGGAGCTCGCAAACCGGCGCAACGTCGAGCTGGGCCCCTTGTCCGCGGCCGCGAAGGCAGACGTCGTGGTGCTGCTCGTCGATCATTCGGTGTTCAAGAACGCCGATCAGGTGGCCCTGGGCCTGGCAGACAAGGCTGTGATCGACACCCGCGGTGTCTGGCCCCGCCAGTGAGCACCACCGACTTTTTCGCCGAGGTCGAGGCAGCGGCCGCTGCCGGCGGGACCTTGTTCGGCGTGCCGGACTACCTGCCGCGGGCCTGGCAGGAGGCGCACCGGGAAGACCCGATCCTGCAGGACGTGCTTGGCCGTCGCCGACCGACCCGCCGCTCGCGTGTTCGGACCGCGTGGCGCAAGAACCGGACGGCGCGTGCCCTGGCGTCGGCGGCGTTGAAGCGGCCGCCGCTGCCGAAGCCGAACCTGGCCCGCGCAGTCGGAAAGCTCATCGACCTGGACCAGCTCGACCTGGCCCAGGTCGTGGTCAATCAGTTCCAGGACGGTCGCGCCGATGACGTCGCGTTCATCAAGCTGGCCCGCCGGGTCGCCGTCGCCCGGGGCTCGCTCACGCTTGCACTCGATCTCTCCCGGAAACTCGCGGATCTGGGGGCCTATGACCGGGCCGAGCTCGTCCATCTCGAGGCGAAGCTGCGCGAGCTGTCCGGGTGGGTTCCGTCCCTGCCGGGCCCCTACGAGCGGGTCGAACCGAGCAGCGAGAACCTCGTCCTCACGTTGGTGAAGATGAGCCGACCGTTCCTGTCCAACGGTTACACCAGTCGCAGCCACCGCAACTTCCTGGCCGCGAAGGAGGCAGGCATCCGCACCGTCGTCGTCACCGAGCTGGGGTTCCCGCGGAATGCGGGGATCACCGACTTCGAGCCGGTCGAGTTCATCGACGGAATCGAGCATCGGAGACTCGACCGCGGGCCCGGCTGCGACGACAAGACGATGCCGGTCGATGCGTGGGTCGATGCGTTTGCCGCGGATGCCTACGACGTCGTCCGCGAGGTTCGGCCGTCGTTGCTGCACGTCAGCTCGGGCCGCCGTGGCTACGAGACGATGCTCGTCGGCATCGCGCTGAAGGAGAAGACCGGGCTGCCGTTGGCCTACGAGTTCCGGTCGTTCCACGATGCGACGTGGACCCACCGGCAGGAACTCCATGACCGGGGCGAGACCTACCTGCGCCGGCGGGCGATGGAGTCGCTCGCGATGTACTCAGCCGATGTCGTCCTGACGCTCAACGAGGCGATGCGGGACGAGCTCGTTCGGATGGGGTGCGACGCCGAGAAGATCCACCTCGTCCCGAACGGAGTCGACCTCGACCATTTCGCGCCGCGCCCGCGCCCGCGGGAGTTGGCCGCACGGTTTGGCATCGGCGACCTGCCGACGTTCGGTTACGTCTCGAACATGGACCACCCCCGCGAATCGCAGGAGACGCTGGTGCGGGCGGCCGCGGAGCTGAAGCGTCAGGGGTTCACCGACTTCCGCTGCGTCATCGTCGGTCAGGGCCCGCGCCAGGAGTCGATCGAGGCGTTGGCCGAGCAGCTCGGCGTCACGGACTGGGTCGTCTTCACCGGCTCTGCGGATCACTTGCACGTTGCCGACTACTACGCCCTGATCGACGTCTTCGTCGTCCCGCGGACGGTGGAGCGTGCCGCCGCGCTGGTGACGCCACTGAAGCCGTTCGAGGCGATGGCCCTGGGCCGACCGATCGTCATCTCCGACCTGCCGGCCCTGCGTGAGATTGCGAAGCCGGAGGAGCGCGGCCTGGTATTCCCGCCCGACGACGCGCCTGCGCTCGCCCATGCCGTACTGCGCCTGTTCAACGAACCGGAGCTGGCTGCGCGGCTCGCCGCCGCCGGCCGGGAGTGGGTCGTCAACGAGCGGCAGTGGTCAATGAACGGACCGCGTTACGTCGAGGCATTCGCAGCAGCGAAGCTCCGAGCTAGGGCCTGAACTCCTCGGGGCGCTCGCCGCCGATGAGGAGGGCCTCGATCGCCTGGACCGCTCGGGCGGCCGCGTGCCCGTCGCCGTACGGGTTCACGGCGTTGGCCATGGCCGCGTAGGCGTCCGGATCGGTCAGGAGGCGCTCGGTTTCCCGGGTCACTGTTGCCTGGTCGGTGCCGACGACCTTCACGGTGCCGGCCTCGACACCTTCGGGACGCTCGGTGGTGTCGCGGAGGACGAGGACCGGCTTGCCGAGGCTGGGGGCTTCCTCCTGGACGCCGCCGGAGTCGGTGACGATCAGTCGCGACCTCTTCATGACATGGCAGAACTCCGCGTACGACAACGGCTCGGTCAGGTACACGTTCGGCAGGTGGCCGAGCGCCTCGACGACGGAGTCACGCACGATGGGGTTGCGGTGCATCGGGAGCAGCAGATCGAGCTCGGGGTGATTGCGGGCCACCTCGCCGAGCCCACGCATCGCGGCCAGCATCCGGTCGCCCCACGCCTCGCGGCGATGGGTCGTCACCAGGATGAGATCGCGCTCGGAGCCCAGCTTCTCGACCAGTGGATCGACGAACGTGACGGGCTGCTCGACGGCCCATTGCAGTGCATCCACCACCGTGTTGCCGGTGACGACGATGGTCGAGGGGTCGATGCCCTCCGCCTCCAGGTTGGCGCGCGCGGTCGAGGTCGGCGCCAGGTGCAGGTCGGTCACCACGGCCGTGAGCTGGCGGTTGGCCTCCTCCGGAAACGGCGAGCGCCGGTTGCCGGTGCGCAGGCCGGCCTCGAGATGGATCACCGGAATGTCCTCGAGGAACGCCGCCAGCGAGGCTGCGAACGCGCTCGTGGTGTCGCCCTGGACGACCAGCGCGTCGGGCCGGCGCCGGGCGACTTCCTCCTCGACCCGCCTGAGCACCCGACGGGCGATCGCGTTCACCGAGGCGCCGTGCGCCATCAGGTCGAGGTCGACGTCGGGGACGATGTCGAACAGGGCGTTGACCTGGTCCAGCATCTCCCGATGCTGGCCGGTGACGACGACCCACGGCTCCAGGTGTTCACTCGCCGCCAGCGCACGGATGAGTGGCGCCAGCTTGATGGCCTCGGGTCGGGTGCCGTACACGACCATGACGGTCTTCGGTTCGCCTGCGCTCCCACGTGACATGCGGGTCAGTCTTCCATCCTCGCCCGTACAGTTGAGCCATGACGCAGCCGAAGTTCCCGTGGGCGCTGCTGGTGATCTTGGCGATGTTCACCTTCATGGCGGTGTCGCCCGTTTCGCCGCCGTGGATCGTGGTGTTCGCCATCGTGGCGATCATCGTGACGGCCGCGGCTGCGATCTATCAGGTGATTCCGCGGAAGGACGACTCGATAGTCGACACCGCCGCCGATCCCGACGCGGTACCGGACCAGTGGAGCGGCGAAGACCTGTCGTGAAGTACGCCCAGCTCGAGCCGTGGGTCCGCGCGGGGGGAGAGCCGCTTGTCGTGCGTACTTCGGGCTCATCCGGTGAGCCCAAGGACGTCGTGCTCTCGCATGCCGCGATCGTCGCCTCCGCTCGGGCGACGCTCGATCGCCTCGGCGGGCCCGGCCACTGGCTGCTCGCGCTGCCGGTCAGCGGGATCGCCGGCATCCAGGTGCTCGTGCGTTCCGCGCTGGCCGGACGAGAGCCGGTTGCGCTGGCGGACCATCCTTCCCTTCGGTCGGCCATCGATGCGCTCGACGCCTCGGTGCGGCGGTATGCAGCGGTCGTGCCCACGCAGCTCTATCGGTGGGCGGCCACCGACGAGTTGGCCGCCCTGGCCGAGCTCGACGCGGTGCTGGTCGGCGGGGCGGCGCTCGATCCGGAACTACGGGCCACGGCCGAAGCCGCTGGCATCCGACTCGTCCGCACCTATGGCATGACCGAGACCTGTGGCGGGTGTGTCTACGACGGTGTTCCGTTGGGCGGCGTCGCGCTGCGCGTCGACGACAGCGCCGATGGTAGTGCTGACGGAGGCGGGCAGATCTGGCTCCGGGGTCCGATGTTGTTCGACGGCTATGTCGGGCAGCGGCGCGAGCCCGGATCGTGGTTCGCGACGGCCGATCGCGGCCGGATCCTCGACGACGGCCGCCTCGAGGTGCTCGGGCGGATGGACGACACGGTCATCAGCGGTGGCGTCAACGTCCCGCTGCCGGTGGTCGAGGCCGCGGTCCGGCAGCTGACGGGCGTCGCGGCTGCCGCCGTGATCGGCGCACCCGATGAAGAGTGGGGGACCAGGGTCGTCGCCGTGGTCGTCCCGGAAGCCGGCGCCTCGGTCGAGTTGACCGGCCTGCGGGATTCTCTCGAGTCGGCCGGTCTGGCTCGGGCGTGGGCGCCACGTCAACTGCTCACCCTCGACGAACTGCCGCTCCTCTCCGCGGGAAAGGTGGACCGCGAGCGACTCCGCCGGCTCGCTGCCGAGACGCCCTAGGGTGCTGGGCATGCAGTTCCGTACGTTCGCCATCGCGATGCCCATCCGGTTTCGCGGTGTCGGCCGACGCGAAGGCATGTTGGTACGCGGCGACGCCGGGTGGAGCGAGTTCAGCCCATTCCCCGAGTACGGCGCCGCTGAAAGTGTGCCGTGGCTGGAGGCCGCGCTCGACTCCGCGAACCGCCCGTGGCCGGAGCCCGTCCGCGACCGGGTGCCGGTGAATTGCACGGTCCCGGCGGTCGGGCCGGAGGACGCCGCGCGCATCGTGATCGCATCGGGGTGCACGACCGCCAAGGTCAAGGTGGCCGAGCCCGGGCAGGTGCTCTTCGAGGATGTCGTCCGGTTGGAGGCCGTCCGCGATGCCCTGGGCCCGCAGGGGCGCATCCGGATCGACGCCAACGGCGCATGGTCGGTCGACGACGCGGTCGTCGCGATCAAGACGCTCGATGCCGCGGCACGCGGGCTCGAATACGCCGAACAGCCGTGTGCGACCGTCGAGGAACTGGCCGCGGCGCGGCGTCGGCTGGACGTCCCGATCGCCGCCGATGAGTCGATCCGGCGATCAGGTGACCCGCTGCGGGTCAAGCAGGCCGAGGCCGCCGACATCGCCGTGATGAAGGTCCAACCTCTCGGAGGCGTGCGCGCCTGCCTCCGGCTCGCTGCCGAGCTCGACCTGCCGGTCGTCGTCTCGAGTGCCGTCGAGACGTCCGTGGGTCTGGCCGCGGGCCTCGCCTTGGCCGCAGCGCTCCCGGAACTGCCGTACGCCTGCGGGCTCGGCACCCATGCGTTGCTGGCCGACGATGTCACCGACCACCCGCTCGTCCCGGTGGACGGCCACCTTCGGGTCGGCCGGGTCGACGTGGACGATGCCGCCTGGGCTCGGGTCGCCGCCGACGAGCAGACCGACGTCCGATGGCAGCAACGACTGACCGCAGTGCGGAACCGGAAGGAGGCGTGGTGAACGCCACCGAGACGGCTCGTCGGTTGGTCGTGCACCTGTTGGGGTGCCGGGTCAGTGACGTCGTCATCTGCCCGGGTTCCAGGTCGGGCCCGCTGGCCCGTGCCTTCGCGGCCGCCGATGCCCAGGGACTCGTGCGCCTCCATGTCCGGATCGACGAGCGGGAAGCGGCCTTCCTCGCGCTCGGGATGGCGAAGGTGACGGGACGGTGGACGCCCGTGGTCACCACGTCCGGTACGGCGGCAGCCAACCTGCACCCGGCGATGCTCGAAGCCGCGCACAGTGGCGCCCGGTTGCTGGCGATCACCGCCGATCGTCCCGCCCGATTGCGCGGCACCGGCGCCAACCAGACCACATTGCAGCCGGGCATCTTCCCCCAGGTCCCGGTCGTGGAACGGGTCGAAGATGTCGGCTCCACCCTCCGCGGGCCCGAGCACCTCAACCTCGAACTCGACGAGCCCTTGACCGAGATCCGGGACTGGGACTTCCCGGTGACCGGATCATCCGGCAGGCCGGACCTCGATCCGGAGCCGACAGTCCTGTCTCCCGGTCCACGCACGATCGTGATCGCCGGTGACCGCTCCAGCCGGCGCGCTCGACAGACCGCCGAGGCCGGCAACTGGCCGTTGATCGCCGAGCCCAGCTCTGGATCTCGCACCGGTCCTGCGCTGACGTCGGGGCGGTTGCTGCTCGGTCGTCCCTCCTTGATCGATCGTGTGGAGCGGGTGATCTCCTTCGGCCACTCGACCCTGGGTCGGGCGACGACTGCGCTGCTGTCCCGTGACATCGAGATCGTCCATGTCGGCGACCAATCGACATTCCCCATCCCGGCCGCCCCGCGCGTTTCGTTCGTCGACGAGGTCGCCGTGGCAGGCGCCGCGAACCCGGCATGGCTGACCGAGTGGCAGGAGGCAGATCGGGTCGTGACGGACGCCGTGCAGGCGACTCTGAGGACTGCCGGGCCCGAAGCCGACCCGCTGCGCGTTGCCGCCAGCGTGTGGGCCGCGGTCCCGCCCGAGGGGCTCCTCGTGGTCGGCCCCTCCAACCCGATCCGCGACCTTGACCTCGTCGCACCGCCCTTCCCGGTCGGAGAGCGCCGCAAGGTCGTCGCCAACCGGGGACTCGCCGGCATCGACGGTGTGCTCTCGACCGCCATCGGGGCCGCGTTGGGTCGGCGCTCGTCTGCGGCGCTGGCCTACGTCGGTGACCTGACCTTCCTGCACGGCAGCAACGGCCTGCTGATCGGCCCGGATGAACCGCGCCCGGATCTGACGATCGTGGTGGCCAACGACGACGGCGGCAGCATCTTCGCCGGCTTGGAGCAGGGCGCGCCGGAGTTCGCCGACAGCTTCGAGCGGGTGTTCGCCACCCCCACCGGCGCGCATCTTGGCAGCTTGTGCGCGGCGTTCGGCATCGCGCACGAACGCGTGGACGCCGCCGCGTTGTCCGACGCGCTCGCCACGGCAGCAGTCGGCGTTCGCGTGGTCGAGGTTCCGGTGCCGCGAGACGCCCGTCGCCGGCTGTCGGCAGCCATCGTCGACGCCTGTGCACTCCGACCAATGGAGGAATAGAAATTCAGACTCTCGGAGGATGCCGACCATCTGTGTCGCGGCGTACGGTGGCGGGATGAGCGTTACTTCTTTGCCCACGCACGACACCGGAACCGAAGAGACCTTTGATTCCTTGAACCCGGCCACCAGCGAGGTGATCGGCACCCATCCGATCCAGTCCGAGGCCGAGGTCCGCGCCGCGGTCGAGCGTGCCAAGGTCGCCGCGGCGACGTGGCGTGGTCTCGGCTTCGCCGGACGGCGGGAGATGCTCGACAACTGGAAGCGTTATCTCGTCGCGCACATCGACGACATCACCGCGTTGCTCAGCCTCGAGGGCGGCAAGCGTGCCGGCGAGGCCCACATGGAACTGATCATGTCGCTCGATCACTTGGCGTGGGCCGCGAAGAACGCCAAGAAGATTCTGGGCCGGCACAAGGTTCCGGCCGGTCTGCTGATGGCCAACAACAAGGCGTACCTGGAGTACCAGCCGCTGGGCGTGATCGGCGTCATCGGCCCGTGGAACTTCCCCGTGTTCACGCCGATGGGGTCCATTGCCTACGCGCTCGCGGCCGGCAATGCGGTCGTCTTCAAGCCCAGCGAATACACGCCGGGCGTCGGCCGTTGGCTGGCCGAATCGTTCGCCTCGGCGAACCCGCAGTACGCGGACGTGTTCCAGGTCGTGACCGGCAAGGGCGAGACCGGTGCCGCCCTCTGCCGTTCGGGCGTCGACAAGCTTGCCTTCACCGGATCGACCAACACCGGCAAGCGCGTCATGGCCACCTGCGCCGAGACGCTCACGCCGGTCATCGTCGAGGCCGGCGGCAAGGACGCGTTCATCGTCGATGAGGACGTCAACGTCGCGGAGGCGGCGGAGGCGGCGCTGTGGGCCGGCATGTTCAACGCCGGTCAGGCCTGCGTCGGAACCGAGCGGGTCTACGTCCATGAGAAGGTCTTCGACTCGTTCGTCACCGAGATCGTCGAGCAGGCGCGCGGCCTGCGTGCCTCCGGTGATCCCGACGCCCAGATCGGCCCGATCACGATGCCGTCGCAGAAGAACGTGATCCGCGAGCACCTCGAGGACGCGATCGAGAAGGGTGCCACCCTCATGATCGGCGGACCCGACATGATCGACGAGCACTTCGTCCAGCCGACGATCCTCACGCACGTTCCGGAGGACTCGCTGGAGATGACCGACGAGACGTTCGGCCCGACCTTGGCGATCAACCCGGTGTCCTCCATGGAGGAAGCCATCGAGCGCGCGAACGGCACCCGCTACGGGCTGGCGAGCACGGTCTTCTCCAAGCATCGCGGGATGGAGATCGCCGGCGAGATGCGGGCCGGCATGACCGCGGTCAACCAGTACCTCAGCTACGCGGGTGTGCCGTCGTTGCCGTTCGGCGGCGTCGGTGAGTCAGGATTCGGCCGCATCCACGGCGCGGACGGCCTCAAGGAGTTCACCTACGCGCATGCGATCACCGACCGCAAGTTCAAGGCGCCCTTGCCCTTGACGACGTTCAATCGCACTGCGCGCACCGAGCGGCTGGCCGACAAGCTGATGCGGTTCCTGTACGGCCGCTAAGGCTCGTAGACCTCGTCCCGCGGGGGCAGGGGGTCGCGCAGGGGAACAACCCACGAGGGGGTTCCGAGCGTCGCGGGCTCAGCCGCCAGGTCGACTCGCTCGTCGATCATCGGCTGTGGCTGGCGGCCGTTCAGCGACACCATCGCGACGACGTGAACCGCGGGTCGCGGCTTGGTGGGCTCGCGCTCGACCGCGAGCTCGGCCAGGTGATGCGCGTACTGGCGGATGAGCTCCGGCCGGGTCTTCATCGAGTCGTACTGCCACTTGGGCAGGTGCTCCAACGGCACGACGTACTCGTCCGGTTCACCGGGTCGACTGAGGGTGAACGCGATGTAGCCCTCCTTGTCCCGCTGCTTCATGTGCCACGAGAATGTGTGGCCGGCCTCGGTCCACGTCGACCGTCCCGGCATCGCGAAGTGGCGCAACGGGACGAGGATCTGCACCGCGGCGAAGACCAGTCCGAGCACCAGCCCGGCGGTGGCCAGGCTCTTGGCCCGCCCGGCGAGGGCCGGCGGTGCCTCGAACGTCGTCGGCTTCCAGCGTCTGCCTTCCAGCATGCGGACGAACGCCCGTGGCCAGTCCGGCTCGCAGAACAGGGTGAGGCAGGCCAGCGCGAGGAACGGGAAGATCCCGATCGAGAACAGCTGCGAGTTCGTGAAATGGAAGACGAGTGCGGCGACCAGCGCCAGGAACCGAGTGCGTCGCCAGGCCACGGCGAACACGATGAACAAGTCGAACAACAGGCCCGACCAGGCGGCGATGAGACCGGCCCACGGGTGATCGAACCAGCCGCCGATCAGCGGGAAGTGGGTGCGGTTCGCCAGCCACATGCTCATGGGCTGACCCTGGAGCCAGTCCGACTCCAGCTTGGCGATGCCGCCGCCGACGTACAGGACCCCCACCTGGAACCGCAGTGCCCAGACCGCCCATGCCGGGCTCGGTCGGTCCGACGGCCAGCCGGACCGCCATGCGTCGAAGGACCAGACCCGATGCGCAGGCACGAAGACCAGCAGGATCGCGAGCAGCTCGAGGAAGTAGAAGTGGTTGAGGTACATGGCCGTCTCGAGCAGGAAGGAGTACCCGAACCCGAGGGCGAAGACGACGGTGGCGACGCGGTAGTACGCGCCGATCGCGATGGCGAAGGCCGCGATCCCGAGCACAGCCCACAGGATCTGCATCCCGGGTGCCGGCAGCGGCTCGACCCAACCGAACCCGACGTAGTTGAAGTGGAACGTGGGATCTTCCCAGTAGGCGCTGATCCAGCCGTGGTGGAAGTACCGCCCGACCTCCCAGACGCCGATCGCCCCGAAGATGATGCGGAAGACGGCCAGCGAAGCCGAGTCCACCGGCCTACGCGCCCTGGCCAGCATCCGCTCCAGCACGTCAGCCTCCCAGTGCGCTGCGAATCGGTACCAGCTTGGCCTCGGCTTCGGCCAGTTCGTCGGCAGGCACGGAGTCGGCGACGATGCCGCAGCCGGCGAACAGTCGCACCCGTGGACCGTCCGGGCCGTCCTCAATCTGGGCCGAGCGCAGCCCGATGCCCCATTCGCCGTCGCCGGAGGCACCGATCCAGCCGACCGGTCCGGCGTATCGGCCTCGATCAAGCTGCTCCAGAGCGGCAATGAGCTTGAGCGCTTCGGCGGTGGGTGTTCCGCCCACGGCCGCCGACGGGTGCAGCGACGCGGCCAGGTGGAGCGCGCTCGTCTCGTGCTGGATGACGCCGGTGACATCGGTCGCCAGATGCATGACGTTGGGCAGGTGAAGCACGTACGGCGACTCGGGGACGTTCATGCTCGTGCAATGCGGCGCCAAGGCGTCGGCCACCGATCGCACCGCATACTCGTGTTCCTCGCGATCCTTGCTCGAGCGGGCGAGCGAACCGGCGAGCACCAGGTCGTGCGTGTCGTCCCCGGTACGCCGGATCGTGCCGGCCAGCACCCGTGAGGTGACCAGCCCGCGCTCGAGCCGCACGAGCATCTCGGGCGTCGAGCCGAAGAAGCCGTCGACGTGGAAGGTCCAGCAGCCGGGGTAGTCCACGGCGAGTCGGCCAAGGGGGCTTCTGACGTCCAGCGGGGCAGCCAGATGCGCGACGAGGTCGCGGGCGAGCACGACCTTGCTGATGCCGCCGCCGCTGATGCGCCGCACCGCTTCGGCCACCGTCTGCTTCCACGCGTCCGGGCTGACCGTGCCGTCACTGAACTGCACGACCTGGGGCGGGACCGGGGCGTCGGTGGCCGTGATCAGCGGCGTTGCGCCGACGGCGGGTCCGATGGTCGTGACCCACGCGCGGCCGTCGCGGCGTCCGACGACGACCTTCGGAACGATCAGCCGGCTCTCGTCGGCCACATCGTCGAAGGTGAACGTGCCGAAGGCAACCAAGCCGGAGCCGGGCACCTCCACGTCGTCGCGGACCACGCTGTGGCGGGTGATCTCGCGCCATTGACTGGCTGCATCGAGGAAGCGGTTCGGACCGGCAAACGCGTACTCGGCGGCACGGCCCCAACCGATCAGTCCGTCGCCGCGGTGAATCCAGACGACCTGGTCGGCGTCCGGCAGGAGGGCGAGCAAAGGACCGGGGTCGTCGATCTCGACCGTGCGCGCCAGCAGCGGAACCGCTGCGGCAGCACGTTCGGTTCCCGTCCGGCTCACGCGTCCGAGATTACCCATGCGACGCTTGGTGCGTGAGCAGAGCCGGACTCGACAAGCAGCCGCGTGACGTCGCGCGCATGTTCGACACCGTCGCCCGCAGGTACGACGTGACCAACGACGTGCTGTCCATGGGGCAGGACCGGCGGTGGCGCAAGCGTGTCGTGCGGTTGGTGGACCCGAAGCCGGGTGAACTGGTGCTCGACCTGGCCGCCGGCACCGGCACGTCCAGCGCGCCGTTCGCCGAGGCCGGGGCAACGGTTGTTCCGTGTGACTTCTCGATCGGGATGCTGACGGTGGGCCAGCAGGCCCGGCCCGACCTGCCGTTCGTGGCCGGCGACGGCATGCGCTTGCCCTTTGCGGATGGGACGTTCGATGCCGTCACGATCTCATTCGGTCTGCGCAACATCCACGACCCGGTCGAGGGGCTGCGCGAGCTGCTTCGGGTGACGCGCCCGGGCGGCCGCGTCGTCGTCTGCGAGTTCAGCCGACCGGTGTGGAAGCCGTTTGCCCGGATCTACCTGAACTACCTCATGCGGCTGCTGCCGTGGATCGCCACCAAGGTCTCGTCAGATCCCGAGTCCTACGTCTACCTCGCCGAGTCGATCCGGGACTGGCCGGATCAGGACGGATTGGCCCGCATGATGACCGGTGCCGGATGGACCTCGGTCAGGTGGCACAACCTGTCCGGCGGCATCGTCGCGTTGCACAGTGCGTACCGCTAGGGGCACCAGGGGATCAGCGCCCGGGCATACCTGACTCAGTTCAGTCCGAGTTAACCGTCCGGCAACCGAGACGGCCCATGGGGGACATGCGCGATCCCTACGTTCGCCGCATGCGCCCCAACAAACTGCAGGTTCTCGGCCTCGCGACCGTGGCCGTGCTCGTTCTCACCAGCGTGGCCGTCGTCGTCGGCCCGGTGCTCTCCGCGGACGCGCGCGGCTCCGCGCAGTCCTCCGTCGCACAGTCGGTGCAGGCGTCCGCCCCGCGCCCGCTGCATTACGTGACGCCCGTGCTGGGCGCGACCGGCACGGTGACGAAGACGTCGACGCTGCCCGAGATCGCGCTGGGCGACTTCCAGAACGCGGTGCTGCCGGGTTCGATCGAGGACGATCGGGGGGTGCGGCTGGGCAGCATCGGCAGTGGGTTCTTCCCGCTCGGCGGCAATGAGTACTGGACGGTCACCGACCGCGGCCCCAACCCTGAGGTCTACGACGACGTGCGCACCTACGTCGTCCCGGCCTTCGATCCGACGCTGGTTCGCATCAAGGTCCGCGGCGCGTCGATCGACGTCCTCGAATCCATCCCGATCACGAATGCCGAGGGCAAGCCGGTCTCCGGCATGCCGAACCGGAACGCCGACGACGAGTCGACACCGCTGGCTGCCGACGCGACGACGGTCCTTCCGTTCAACATCGACGGACTCGATCCCGAAGGCATCGTCCGGACAGCCGATGGCCACTTCTGGATCTCCGAGGAGTACGCGACGTCCATCGTCGAGCTCGACGCCGAGGGCCACGTCCTGAAGCGTCACCTCCCGGCCGGCCTCGATGACGTGTACCGCGAGGCGGGCGTGACCTACCCGGTCGACGGGGCGCTGCCGTCCGCGCTGCAGTACCGGAAGGCGAACCGTGGTCTCGAGGACCTGGCGCTGCTGCCGGACGGCAAGACCATCGTCGCAGCGCTGCAGAGCTCGATCGTGGTCCCCGGGCAGAAGGACCGGATCATCACCGAGCTGCTCACGTTCGACACGGTGACCGGCAAGACGCTGCATGAGTTCCCCTATCAGTTCGACGATCCGTCGACCTTCGGTGACCGCGGGCGCAAGCTGAAGATCTCGGCGCCGGCTCCGGTCGACGCGAACCACGTCGTGGTCCAGGAACGGACGGACGACCAGTCGCGCTACTACCTGGTCGAGCTCGACCCCGCCGATGACCTGATCGCCGGCGAGGACAAGAAGCTCGTCGTGAACCTGGCGGGGGTCGAGGGCGTCCCGGGCAAGATCGAGGGAATCTGGATCAAGAACCGGGACACGTTGGTGCTGGTCAACGACAACGACTTCGCGGTCGGCGAGCGTCCGTACGCCGATGGTGAGAATGTCGAGGACACCGGAGTCCGGACGCAGGTCGTCGAGGTCAAACTGAACTAACCTCCGACCCGGCTGCGGGCGGGCCGGAGCCGGGCGTAGTGTGTGAGCCAGACCACGTTGTGAAGCAATTCACAAACGCACGTTGACGACCGCACGCGGAGGTGGAGTGAACGCCTACACGCCCATTCTCGTGCTGGCTGCGCTCGCCGCCGGCTTCGCGGTCTTCAGCGTCGCGATCGCTCCGCTGACCGGCCCGAAGCGGTACAACCGGGCCAAGCTCGACCGCTACGAGTCCGGCATCGAGCCGAGCCCGGTGCCGATCGGCGGCGGCCGCATCTCGGTCCGCTACTTCATCATCGCGATGCTGTTCATCGTCTTCGACATCGAAATCATCTTTCTCTACCCGTTCGCCGTGGCCTTCGACGCGCTCGGCTGGTTCGGCTTGATCGAGATGTTCATCTTCATGGCCACAGTGTTCGTCGCCTACGCCTACGTGTGGCGTCGCGGCGGATTGGATTGGGATTAGACATGCGACTGAGCGGAGCGAAGGAGCCAATGGGTACTGCGATTTGGCCCATGGCCGGCCCGAGCGGAGCGAGGGTCTGACATGGGACTTGAGGAGAAGCTGCCCGCGGGCGTGATGCTGACGACGGTGGAGGGTCTCGTCGGCTACATGCGCAAGGCCTCGTTCTGGCCGGCCACCTTCGGGCTGGCGTGCTGCGCCATCGAGATGATGACGTTCGGCGCGCCGCGGTTCGATTCGGCCCGCTTCGGCATGGAGGTCTTCCGCCCGTCGCCACGCCAGGCTGACCTGATGATCGTGGCCGGCCGGGTGAGCAACAAGATGGCGCCGGTCCTGCGGCAGATCTACGACCAGATGGCCGAGCCCAAGTACGTCCTCGCCATGGGTGTCTGCGCGTCGTCCGGCGGCATGTTCAACAACTACGCGATCGTGCAGGGCGTCGACCACGTGGTCCCGGTCGACATGTACCTGCCGGGGTGCCCGCCGCGGCCGGAGATGCTCTTCGATGCGGTCCTCAAGCTGCACGACCAGGTCCAGCACCAGAAGCTCGGTGTGCATCGCGAACGCGAGATCGAACAGCTCGAGCAGGACGCCCTGGTGGCGATCCCGACCTCAGCGCAGAAAGGCCTGATGCGGTGAGTGACGAGATTGTTCCAGCCGGTGCGACCGAGCTCGAGGTCATCGACGTCCGTGAAGGCGCGTTCGGCGTCCACGGCACCGGCGACACCAGTGGGTTTGGCGGCATCACCAAGCCCATCGCCATGCCGGGCGCCGCGACACCGCCCTTCGGCGGTTGGTTCGACGAGGTGTACAACGCGATCAGTGGAGCACACCCGGGTGGGGCCGTGGAGAAGGTCGTCATTGACCGCGGCGAGATCACCTTCTTCATCCGGCGCGAGGCCTTGGTCGACGTCGTCCGGCAGCTGCGCGACGACGACAAGCTGCGCTTCGAGTTCTGTTCGTCGGTCTCCGGCGTCCACTACCCACACGACAAGGGCCGCGAGCTGCACGTCGCCTACCACCTGCTGTCGATGTCCTATCGCCGCCGGCTACGCCTGGAGGTCACGACACCGGACGACGACCGGCACATTCCCAGCGTCGTACCGGTGTACCCGACGGCCGATTGGCACGAACGTGAGACGTGGGACTTCTTCGGCGTCATCTTCGACGGGCATCCGGCGCTCACCCGCATCCTGATGCCCGACGACTGGATGGGGCATCCGCAGCGCAAGGACTACCCGCTCGGTGGCATCCCGGTCGAGTACAAGGGCGGCACCACCCCTCCACCGGACCAGCGGAGGACCTACTCATGACATCTGACGCTTACGCGGGGACGACGGAGACCACCCAGGGCCCGGTCTTCAACATGACAGGCCAGGACTGGGACTCCATCGACACGACTGCCGTCGAGGGCGATCGGCTCGTGGTGAACATGGGCCCGCAGCACCCCTCGACGCACGGTGTCCTCCGACTGGTGCTGGAGATCGACGGCGAGACCGTCGTGGACTGCCGGCCCGGGATCGGCTACCTGCACACCGGCATCGAAAAGAACATGGAGTTCCGAACGTGGACGCAGGGGGTCACGTTCTGCACGCGGATGGACTACGTCGCGCCGTTCTCGAACGAGGCCGTCTATGTCGCCGCGGTCGAGAAGTTGCTCGGCATCGAGGGAGACATCCCGGAGAAGGCCAAGGTCCTGCGCGTCCTGCTGCTGGAACTCAACCGGATCAGCTCCCACCTGGTGTGCATCGCCACCGGCGGCATGGAGATCGGCGCGCTGACCGTCATGACCATCGGATTCCGCGACCGGGAGCTCATCCTCAATCTCTTCGAGCTCATCTCCGGCCTGCGCATGAATCATGCCTACTTCCGGCCGGGCGGCGTGGCTCAGGACGTCCCGGACGACGCGATCACGCAGTTGCGGGACACGGTCAAGCTGCTCAAGAAGCGCCTGCCCGAATACGCCGCGCTGTGCAACGCCAACCCGATCTTCAAGGGCCGGCTCAAGGGCGTTGGGCACCTCGACCTGCCCGGCTGCCTGGCGCTCGGACTCACCGGACCGGTCCTGCGGGCCACTGGCTACGACTGGGACCTGCGCAAGACCATGCCGTACTGGGACTACGAGACGTACGACTTCGACGTCGTGACCTGGGACGAGCCCGACGCCTACGGCCGCTTCCGCGTCCGGCTGGACGAGATGGACCAGTCGCTGCGCATCGTCGAGCAGGCCATCGACCGGTTGGAGGCCTTGCAGGGCCAGCCGGTGATGGTCGCGGACCGCAAGATCGCGTGGCCGGCGCAGCTCTCGGTGGGCGCCGACGGCCAGGGCAACTCGCTGGAGCACATCCGGCACATCATGGGTGAGTCGATGGAAGCGCTCATCCACCACTTCAAGCTGGTGACCGAAGGCTTCCGGGTCCCGGCCGGCCAGGTGTACGCCTCGGTCGAGGCACCACGCGGCGAGATCGGCTGCCACGCCGTCTCCGACGGCGGCACGCGACCGTACCGCGCGCACTTCCGCGACCCGTCGTTCGTCAATCTGCAGGGCACGTCCGTGATGAGCGAAGGCTCGATGATCTCCGACGTCATCGTCGCCATCGCCTCGATCGACCCCGTCATGGGAGGTGTGGATCGATGACCTACTCCGAAGAGACCGTCGCCGAGCTGCGCGAGCTGATGGGGCGCTACCCCGAGGCGCGGTCGGCGCTGCTCCCGATGCTGCACCTGCTGCAGTCGGTGGACGGGCGGGTGACCACGGAGGGGATCGAGCTGTGCGCCGACCTGCTCGGCATCAGCGCCGCCGAGGTCTCCGGCGTGGCCACGTTCTACACGATGTACAAGAAGCATCCGGTCGGCACGCACCACGTGGGGGTCTGCACCAACACGCTGTGCGCGGTGCTCGGCGGTGACGCGATCTTCGAGCGGCTGTGTTCGCACCTGGACGTCGGCAACGACGAGACGACGGCCGATGGCGCCATCACGCTGGAGCGGATCGAGTGCAACGCCGCGTGTGACTTCGCGCCGGTGATGACCGTCAACTGGGAGTTCTTCGACCAGCAGACGCCGGCGTCCGCGACCGAACTCGTCGATGCGCTGCGTGCCGGCGAGACCGTGGTCAGCCCACGCGGCGCCACGATCACGTCCTGGCGCGAGGCCGAGCGAGTTCTCGCCGGCTTCGAGGACGGACGGGTCGATGAGGGCCCGGCGGCGGCCGGACCGTCGCTGGCCGGACTCGAGATCGCCCACGAACAGGGGTGGCAGGCGTGACGCAACTGACCCCCGTCCTCACCCGAAACTGGGCCGACGACCGTGCCTGGACGCGCGAGGCGTACGAAGCGCGCGGCGGCTATCAGGCGCTGCGCAAGGCGCTCGACATCGCACCGGACGATCTCATCGACCAGGTGAAGGACGCCGGACTTCGTGGGCGTGGCGGAGCCGGCTTCCCGACCGGGATGAAGTGGAGCTTCATCCCGCAGGACAACCCCAAGCCCAAGTACCTCGTCGTCAACGCCGACGAGTCCGAGCCGGGCACCTGCAAGGACATCCCGCTGATGATGGCCAGCCCGCACACGCTGGTGGAGGGCGTCATCATCAGCTCGCTCGCCATCCGCGCCGAGCAGGCCTTCATCTACGTCCGCGGTGAGGTGCTGCACGTCGTGCGCCGGCTGCGCGCGGCTGTCCGCGAGGCTTACGAAGCCGGCTACCTCGGCGACAACGTGCTGGGGTCGGGGCGGCGGGTCGACCTCGTGATCCACGCCGGTGCCGGTGCCTACATCTGCGGCGAGGAGACCGCACTGCTCGACTCCCTCGAGGGCCGACGCGGACAACCACGCCTCCGCCCGCCCTTCCCGGCGGTCGAAGGCCTGTACGCATGCCCGACGGTCATCAACAACGTCGAGTCCATCGCCTCGGTGCCGAGCATCATCGACGAGGGTGTTGCCTGGTTCACCGCGATGGGCACCGAGAAGTCCAAGGGCTACACGATCTACTCGCTGTCCGGTCACGTGCGGCGGCCCGGGCAGTACGAGGCCCCGCTGGGCATCACGCTGCGCGAGTTGCTCGATCTCGGTGGCGGCATGCGTGAGGGCTCCCAGCTCAAGTTCTGGACACCCGGCGGCTCGTCCACGCCGATCCTCACGGCCGAGCACCTCGATGTCCCGCTCGACTACGAGGGCGTCGCCGCTGCCGGCTCGATGCTCGGGACCAAGGCGCTGCAGGTGTTCGACCAGACGACGTCGGTCGTGCGCGCGGTGCTGCGCTGGACCGAGTTCTACAAGCATGAGTCCTGCGGCAAGTGCACGCCCTGCCGCGAGGGCACCTGGTGGATGACGCAGATCCTCACGCGGCTTGACGCCGGAGAAGGTCGCGAGGGCGACATCGAGCTGCTGCTCGACCTGTGCGACAACATCCTCGGTCGGTCATTCTGCGCGCTCGGGGACGGCGCCACCAGCCCGATCACCAGCGCGATCCAGTACTTCCGGAGCGAGTTCGAAGCCGGGCTGACCACGCCGTCGTGGGAGCTGTTCCCGCCGGACCGCTCGACCCTGTTTGGTCAGGAGGTCATGGCGTGACGGTGGAAGCTCAACCAGGCGTGTACTGGCCCCCTGTCGAGTTGGTCACTCTGACGATCGACGGTGTGGAGGTGAGCGTTCCGAAGGGGACGCTGGTCATCCGGGCGGCCGAACTGATCGGCGTCGAGATCCCACGGTTCTGTGACCACCCGCTGCTGGAACCGGTCGGCGCCTGCCGCCAGTGCCTCGTGGACGTGCCGGACGCGGGCAATGGTCGCGGGTTCCCCAAGCCGCAGGCATCCTGCACCCTTGAGGTGGCCGCCGGCATGGTGGTCGAGACGCAGGTGACGTCCAAGGTGGCCGAGAAGGCCCAGGTCGGCAACCTCGAATTCCTGCTCGCCAACCACCCGCTGGACTGCCCGGTCTGCGACAAGGGCGGCGAGTGCCCGCTGCAGAACCAGGCGATGAGCCACGGCGCCGCCGAGTCGCGCTTCACCGACCACAAGCGGCACTTCGCCAAGCCGGTCCCCGTCTCCGAGCAGGTCCTGCTCGACCGCGAGCGTTGCGTGCTTTGCCAGCGCTGCACGCGATTCAGCGAGGAGATCGCCGGCGACCCGTTCATCGAGCTGCTCGAGCGTGGCGCGAAACAGCAGATCGGCATCGCCGAAGGCGAGCCGTTCCATTCGTACTTCTCTGGCAACACCATCCAGATCTGCCCGGTTGGCGCGCTGACCAGCGCGGATTACCGGTTCCGGGCCCGCCCGTTCGACCTCGTGTCGACGCCGTCCATCACCGAGCACGATTCGAGCGGTGCCGCGATTCGTGTCGACCACCGGCGCGGCAAGGTCATGCGCATCCTCGCCGGCGACGATCCGACCGTCAACGACGAGTGGATCAGTGACAAGGATCGCTTCGCCTTCGCCTGGTCGCGCCAGGACGACCGGCTCACGACCCCCCTCGTCCGCAATCCGGAGACGGGCGAGCTCGAGGTCATGTCGTGGCCGGGCGCGTTGGCCGTTGCCGCCCGCGGACTGTCGGCGGCCAATGGCGTCGGCGTCCTGCCCGGCGGACGTCTCACCCTCGAGGACGCGCGCGCATACGCCTCGCTCGCACGGGACGTGCTCGGCACGAACGACATCGACTACCGCGCACGGGTGCACTCGGCGGAGGAGGCACAGTTCCTCCAGCACTGGGTCCTCGACATGGCACACGTGGGGTATCAGGGCGACCTCGAACGGGCGCCCGTCGTCGCCATCGCCGGGCTGGAGCTCGAGGACGAGGCCGCAACGGTCTTCCTCCAACTGCGCAAGCGGGCCCGTGCGGGCGGACGCATTGTCGCGATCGCGTCGCACCTGACCCGTGGCCTGGCGAAGCTCGGCGCCGAGCTCATCGCGACGGTCCCGGGTCAGGAAGCCGCTGCGATCGCAGGCCTCGAGCTGAATCCTGACGACGTGCTGCTCGTGGGCGAGCGGCTGGCAGGCGTGCCGGGCGCATTCACCGCAGCGCTGGCGCAGGGCGCGCGGATCGGATGGATACCACGGCGCGCCGGCGACCGCACCGCCGCTGAAGGCGGGTGCCTGCCGAACCACGGCGGGGCCGACGGTCGGGACACCAACGCCATCCTGAACGCTGCTGCCGCCGGCCAGCTCGGCGCACTGATCGTCGGTGGGGTCGAGGTGAACGACCTCCCGGATCCGGCCACGGCACGGTATGCGCTGGACAAGGCATTCGTGGTCAGCCTCGAAGTGCGTGCCAGCGAGGTCACGGCGCACGCCGACGTGGTGTTCCCGGTGGCCCCCTCGGTCGAGAAGGCCGGCACCTATGTCGGGTGGGACGGCAACGCGCGGTCGTTCCCGCGAGTCCTGGACACCTCGGCCCTGCCCGATGCACGGGTGCTGCGCGGCATCGCGGAGGAACTCGGCAATCCCCCACGAGCTGCGCTCGCGGGAGGTGCCCCCACGACAGGGCCGGTCCGGTCGAACGACGAGGCGAACCACGACTTCGGCGCCCCGCAGGTCGAGCCGGCCCCGATGCCGGTCCTGAAGTCCGGCCAGGTGGTGCTGTCGACCTGGAAGCAGCTGATCGACGACGGCCGCTGCCAGGACGGCCAGCCGGAATACCGAGCCACGGCTCGCCCGGCCATCCTCAAGGCCAATGCCACCACGCTCGCCGCCGCCGGTGTCGAGGCCGGCGGCATCGCGGTCATCGGCACCTCGGCAGGCTCGGCGTCCTTCCCGGCAGTGGTCGACGAGACGATGGTCGACGGGGTTGTCTGGGCACCGACCAACAACGGCCAGAACCTGGGCGCACTGGGCATGTGCCACGGCTCGACCGTGTCGCTGACCCCGGGAGGTCCCGTATGAGCGAGCTCTTCGGGCATGAGCCGTTCTGGGTCGTCGCGCTCAAGGCCCTGCTGGTCTTCCTGATTCTCGTCCTCTACACGCTGTTCAACATCTGGTTCGAGCGCAAGGTCGTCGCCCGCATGCAGCACCGGCTCGGCCCCAATGTGCACGGCCCGTTCGGCCTGCTGCAGAGCCTCGCCGACGGCGTGAAGCTCGCGCTCAAGGAGGACATCTTCCCGGCGGCCGCCGACAAGGTGGTCTACGTCCTGGCGCCCATCATCGCGACCATTCCGGCCTTCATGGCGTGGGCGGTCATCCCGTTCGGCCCGGAGGCGCGCATCCCGTTCACCGATGTGACGACGCCGCTGCAGCTGACGGACCTTCCGGTCGCGGTGCTGTACATCCTCGCCGTCACCTCGATCGGCGTGTACGGCATCGTGCTGGCCGGCTGGTCGTCGAACTCGACGTACGCGCTGCTCGGCGGCATGCGTTCGAGCGCGCAGATGATCTCCTACGAGGTCGCGATGGGCCTGTCGTTCGTCGCGGTCTTCATCTACGCCGGGTCGATGTCGACCTCCGAGATCGTCGCCGCGCAGGAGGACATGTGGTTCTTCCTCCCGCTGCTGCCCTCGTTCCTGATCTACACGATCGCCATGGTCGGCGAGACCAACCGTGCCCCCTTCGACCTCCCCGAGGCCGAAGGCGAGCTCGTCGGCGGCTTCCACACCGAGTACTCGTCGCTGAAGTTCGCACTGTTCTTCCTGGCCGAGTACGTGAACATGGTCACCGTCTCCGCCCTGGCGACGACGCTCTTCCTCGGCGGCTGGCGCGCACCGTTCGGCATCGCCCAGATCTGGCCGGGCGCCAACGAGGGCTACTGGCCGGTGCTGTGGTTCCTCGGCAAGACGCTGATGTTCATCTTCATGTTCATCTGGCTGCGAGGAACGCTGCCGCGCATGCGCTACGACCAGTTCATGAGTTTCGGCTGGAAGGTCCTCATCCCGGTCTCGCTCGCCTGGATCGTCGTCGTCGCGATCGTGCGTCGGCTCAAGACCGACGGCATGCTCGATCAGGACCTGCTGGTCTGGGGTGCTGTCGCCGCCGGCGTGGTGTTCCTGCTGACGTTCCTGGTCCCGGAGCGCAAGAAGCCGCAGTCGGACATGCCTGACGAGGCCGCGATGGCCGGCTACCCCGTACCGAAGCAGTGGGAGGAGAACTGATGGGCTCGCTCCGCGAGACGCTCTGGGATCCGATCGCCGGCTTCGGCGTGACGTTCCGGACGATGTTCAAGAAGCCGGTCACGGAGCAGTACCCGTTCGAGAAGCTGCCGACGAAGCCGCGCTTCCACGGTCGGCACCAGCTGAACCGCTGGCCGGACGGCCTGGAGAAGTGCATCGGCTGCGAGTTGTGCGCGTGGGCCTGCCCGGCCGACGCGATCTACGTCGAAGGCGCATCCAACACCGAGGAAGAGCGCTACAGCCCGGGCGAGCGGTACGGCCGGGTCTACCAGATCAACTATCTGCGCTGCATCCTGTGCGGGCTCTGCATCGAGGCGTGCCCGACCCGGGCGCTCACCATGACGAACGAGTACGAACTGGCCGACAACAACCGCGCGGACCTCATCTGGACCAAGGAGGACCTGCTGGCGCCGCTGCAGGACGGCATGGAGCAGCCTCCGCACCCGATGCGCCTTGGCCAGGATGACGGCGACTACTACCGCCTCGCCCAGGAGGCGCCGCTCGTCGATTTCGGAGACGAGACATGACCGCGTTCTGGATCCTCGCGCCGCTGATGGTGATCGCTGCGCTGGGGCTGGTGTTCGCCAAGAAGGCGGTCCACGGGGCGCTGTGCCTGGCCGTGGTGATGATTTCGCTGGCCGTGCTGTACGCCGTCCAGGAAGCACCGTTCCTGTTTGCCGTGCAGATCATCGTGTACACCGGCGCGATCATGATGCTGTTCCTCTTCGTGTTGATGCTGGTCGGCGTCGAGAGCAATGACTCGATGCGCGAGACGATCCGTGGCCAGCGCGCCGCCGCCCTCGTCGTCACCCTGCTGTTCGGCGTGCTGGCCGTCACGGGCATCGCCCAGACGGTCACGGGCACCGCCCGGGGGTTTGGCGATGAGCCCAACGTCGAAGGCCTCGCGGCCCTGCTGTTCGGCCCCTATGTCCTGGCATTCGAACTGACAAGTGCGCTGCTCATCACCGCAGCTCTTGCCGCGATGGTGCTGGCGCACCGGGAGCGGTTGAGCACGCGGCCGACGCAGGCCACGCTGTCCCAGCAGCGAATGCGCGACTACGCCGAGTCGGGCAAGCACCCCGGAAACCCGCCGACTCCGGGCGTCTTCGCGCGGCACAACGCGGTCGACACCCCGGCCCTCCTGCCCGACGGCACCCCGATGGAGGAGTCGATCTCGGCCAGCCTCGTCGCACGCGGTCAGCGCCGGTCAGGCCCCCCGCCGGTCGAACCAATTGCCCCGGCGGGCGGTACCCCCACCGACGACGACGTCGATGAGGTGTCGAAGCAGCTGGAGGGAGGGTCGACCGATGACTGAGTACCTGACCCTCTCGATGGTGCTGTTCACCATCGGCGCAGCCGGCGTGCTGGTTCGCCGCAACGCGATCGTCGTCTTCATGTGCATCGAGTTGATGCTCAATGCCACCAACCTGGCGTTCGTCACCTTCTCCCGGCAGCACGGGACCCTCGACGGGCAGGTCGCGGCCTTCTTCGTCATGGTGGTCGCGGCTGCCGAGGTGGTCGTCGGTCTCGCCATCATCGTGTCCATCTACCGCACGCGACGGACGACCTCGGTCGACGACGCGAGCCTGTTGAAGCTCTGAGGTCGGTAGATGCTCGAATACGCATGGCTGCTCGTGGCCATTCCGCTGGTCTCCGGCCTGGGTCTCCTGGTCTGGGGCAAGGAAGCTGACCGATTCGGTCACCTCGTCGGCACGGCTGCGTCCGCGGCGTCCTTCGTGGTCGGGCTCGGCGCCTTTATCCAGTTGCTGGCCCGCCCCGCCGACGACCGGAGCTTCAGCAAGACGCTGTTCACCTGGATCCACGCCGGCCCGTTCCACGTCGACATGGCCTACACGTTCGATCAGTTGTCGGCCCTGTTCGTCCTGCTGATCACCGGCGTCGGCACGTTGATCCACGTCTATTCGATCGGCTACATGGAGCACGATGCCCGGCGCCGCCGGTTCTTCGCGTACCTCAACATCTTCATCGCAGCGATGCTGACGCTCGTCCTCGCGTCGGACTACCTGGTGCTGTTCCTCGGCTGGGAGGGCGTGGGCCTTGCCTCGTACCTGCTCATCGGGTTTTGGCAGCACAAGGATTCGGCGGCCCAGGCGGCCACCAAGGCCTTCGTCATCAACCGTGTCGGCGACATCGGCATGGCGCTGGCAATCATGGTGGCCTTTGCCCAGTTCGGCACGACGGTCATCAGTGACGTGAACGCATCGGTGTCGAACGCGTCGACCGGCGTCGCCACCACCTTGGGCCTACTCCTGCTGCTGGGGGCGTGCGGCAAGTCGGCCCAGGTGCCGCTGCAGGCCTGGCTCCTCGATGCCATGGAAGGCCCCACTCCGGTGTCGGCCCTGATCCACGCGGCGACGATGGTGACGGCCGGCGTCTACCTCGTGGTGCGATCGAACGGTGTCTTCGACGCGTCCGAGACCGCCCGTACCGCGGTCATCATCGTCGGTCTGGTGACGCTGCTGGTCGGAGCCTGGATCGGCTGCACCAAGGACGACATCAAGAAGGCGCTCGCCGGTTCGACCATGAGCCAGATCGGCTACATGATGCTGGCCGCCGGACTCGGTCCCGCGGGCTACGCCTTCGCCATCTTCCACCTGCTGACGCACGGCTTCTTCAAGGCCAACATGTTCCTCGGCGCCGGCTCGGTCATGCACGGCATGAACGACGACGTCGACATGCGGCACTATGGCGGGCTCCGCGCAGCCATGCCAGTGACGTTCGTGACCTTTGCGCTCGGCTACCTCGCGATCATCGGCGTGCCGCCCTTCGCCGGCTTCTGGTCGAAGGACAAGATCATCGAGACCGCCCTCGCGCAATCGTGGTGGGCCGGGCTCGGCGCCCTCATCGGTGCCGGCGTCACCGCCTTCTACATGACCCGCCTGCTCGCCATGACCTTCCTGGGGGAGAAACGGTGGCTCGAGGACGCACACCCGCACGAATCGCCACGGGTCATGACGCTGCCGCTGGTGGCGCTGGCCGGGCTCTCCGCGTTCGGCGGCGCGTTGGCGATCGGCGGTTGGATCACCGACTGGCTTGCACCAGTCACCGGCGAAGTGCATGAGCATCACCTCCCCGTGCCGGCTTGGGTGATCAGCCTGGCTGTCCTGGCCGTCGTCGCGGTCGGTGTGCTGCTCGCACTGCGGATGTACGCGGACCGTGCCATCCCGGGTGAAACGCCGCCCGACGAGGATGTCTCGATCTTCACTCGCGCGGGCCGGGCCGAGCTCTACGGCAACGCCGTGAACGACAAGCTCGCCGTGCGGCCCACCCGCCATCTGGTTCGCACGCTGGTCTACGTCGACGGCGCCGGACTCGACGCGTTCGTGACCGGCGTTGCCGACCGGCTCGGTGACGCTGCCAACGCGCTGCGCCGGCAGCAGAACGGTTTCGTGCGCAGTTACGCGCTCAGCATGGTGACGGGCGCATTGGTCGTCCTCGCGATCCTCCTGGCGGTGACTCTCACATGATCCTGACGTTTCTGATGCTCACGCCGATGGTCGGCGCGCTGGCTCTCGGCGTCGTGCCGCGTACGAACGAACGGCTCGCCAAGATCGTCGCGGCCACGTTCAGCCTGGCGACACTCGCCGGCGCGCTCGCCATGTTGACCCGGTACGACCTCGGCGAGGGTGGCTATCAACTCGTCGAGAAGCACCTCTGGGTCAAGTCCTTCGGCGTCTACTACGCCCTCGGCGTCGACGGCATCGGCCTCACCCTGATCCTGCTCACGACCGTGTTGACACCGATCGTGCTCCTGGCGGCGTGGGACGACCTGCTGCCCGACGGGCAGCGGTTCCACGGATACCTGGCGTGGATGCTGGTGCTCGAGGGCCTCGCCATCGGGGTGTTCTCCGCCATGGACGCGGCCTTGTTCTACGCACTTTTCGAGGCCACGCTCATCCCGATCTTCTTCCTGATCGGCACCTACGGCACCGGCCCTCGGACCTATGCCGCGGTGAAGTTCCTGATCTACAACCTGGTCGGCGGCCTGCTGATGCTGGCCAGCGTGATCGGGCTGTACTTCCTGTCCAGCCAGAGCGGCGACGCGTCCTTCCTGATCAGCGACCTCACCGGACTCGAGATCGGCGCCGACGCGGAGAAGCTGCTGTTTCTCGGCTTCATGGCCGCGTTCGCGATCAAGGCGCCGTTGTTCCCGTTCCACACCTGGTTACCCGATGCCGCCGCCTCGGCCACACCGTCGACTGCGGTCCTGATGGTCAGCGTGATCGACAAGGTCGGCACCTTCGGCATGCTGCGCTGGGGCCTCGGCCTGTTCCCGGGCGCCGCCGAATGGGCTACCCCGGTCGTGGTCACCTTGGCGGTCATCAGCGTCGTCTACGGCGCACTGTTGGCCATCGGGCAGGACGACCTGCGCCGCTTGATCGCGTTCACCTCGGTGTCGCACTTCGGCTTCATCATCCTGGGCGTGTTCGCCGCGACCTCGACGTCGACCGCGGGTGCGACGTTTTACATGTTCAACCACGGGCTCTCGACGGCGGCACTCTTCCTGATCGCCGGCATCCTGATCGCCCGCCGCGGGTCCGCGAGCATCGCCGACTTCGGCGGCGTGCAGAAGGTGGCCCCGGTCCTGACCGGGCTCTTCCTGATCGCCGGCCTGTCGAGCCTGTCGCTGCCGGGATTGGCGCCGTTCGTCTCGGAGTTCATGGTCATGGCGGGCACCTACACGCGCTATCCGGTCGCTGCCGTCGTGTCGGTTGCCGCCATCGTTCTGGCCGCGCTCTACATCCTCGTCATGTTCCAGCGGACCATGACCGGTCCGTTGCGTGAGGACAACGCCAACATCCGCGACCTGAACCCGCTCGAGATGGCCTCGCTCGCCCCGGCGATCGTGCTCATGGTCGGGTTGGGCTTCTTCCCGCAGCCGCTCCTGAACGTCATCAACCCGGCCGTCGATGCCACCCTGTCGCGGATCGGGGTGGGGGATCCGCCGCCCCAGACGCCGCAGTTCCCGGCCGCCGTGGACCAGGAAGGTGGTCACGAATGACGCCGATCCAGGCTCCCGAGGTGGAGTACGCCCTGATCGCGCCGTTACTGATCGTCAGCGGAGGCGCTGTCCTCGGAACGCTCGTGGAGGCCTTCGTCTCGCGGAAGCACCGGTTCGGCGTGCAGGCCGTCTTGGCTTTCGTGACCGTTCTGGCCGCGTTGGCCGATTCGGTGTACGTCTATCTGCACCTGGATCGGGTGGCCGGTGTGGGACGTGGCCAGATCTCTACCGAAGGGGCGCTGGCCGTCGACGGACCAGGTGTCGTGACGTGGGCCATGCTGAGCGTGTTCGCACTGCTCTCGCTCGCGCTGTTCGCCGAGCGCCGGCTCGAAGGCGGGCTCAGCGCATTCACAGGTCGCGCCGCGGATGCCCCCGGTTCGCCGGGTGAGGCCGAGGCCCGGGCGGCGCGGCTGGAGCACGCCGAGGTCTTCCCGCTGGCCTTGTTCGCCCTCCTCGGGATGATGGTCTTCGCGACCGCCAACGACCTCCTGACGTTGTTCGTCGCGCTGGAGGTGTTGTCGCTCCCGCTCTACGTCATGTGCGGGCTGGCGCGTCGGCGTCGGCTGCTGAGCCAGGAGGCAGCCCTCAAGTACTTCCTGCTCGGCGCGTTCGCGTCGGCATTCTTCGCCTACGGCATCGCGCTCGCGTACGGGTTCGCCGGCGGTGTTCGGCTGGCTGACATCGATCGGGCGGTTGCCGCTGGCGCCGACAACCGTGCGTTGCTGCTCGCGGCAATCGGGTTGATGTCGGTTGGGCTGCTGTTCAAGATCGGTGCCGTCCCGTTCCACGCGTGGACGCCGGACGTCTACCAAGGCTCGCCGACACCGGTGACCGCCTTCATGGCAGCCGGCACGAAGGCCGCGGCCGTGGTTGCCCTGATGCGGGTGCTCTTCGTGGCTTTCGGTGGTGCGTCGGTGGATTGGCGTCCGCTGATCCTGGCGGTCGCGGTGGTCACCATGCTGCTCGGATCGCTGGTGGCCATCGCCCAGACCGACGTCAAGCGGATGCTCGGCTACTCGTCGGTGGCCCACGCGGGCTTCCTGCTGGTGGGTATCGCCGGTGCCTTCGCTGCAGCGGGGCGGGTCAGTTCGGTCTCGGCCGTGCTGTTCTATCTGGCGGTCTACGGCGTCGCATCGATCGGCGCGTTCGCGATCGTGATGCTGGTCCGCGACACGCACGGCGAAGCGAACCACCTCGCCCGCTGGGCCGGGCTCGGCCAGAAGGCACCGTTCCTCGCCGGCGCCTTCGCCTTGTTCCTGTTGTCCTTCGCCGGTATTCCGCTCACCAGCGGCTTCGTCGGAAAGATGGCGGTGTTCTCGGCCGCCCTTTCCGGCGGCTTCTGGGGACTGGTGGTCATCGCGGTGTTGGCCAGCGCGGTTGCTGCCTACTTCTACGCCCGGGTCATCGTCCTGATGTTCTTCACCGAGCCAGTCGGCGACGGCCCGGACGTCGCGGTTCCGAGCCCGCTGACTACCGTTGTCATTGCGGCGGCCGCGATCGTGACCCTCGGACTCGGACTTGTCCCTGGTCCAGCGCTCGAGTTCGCCCAGCATGCCGGACTCTTCGTCCGTTGAATGGTGCCCGATGAGTGGGGGGAGCGACCCGGTGGGTGATCTGCAGGCTCGCGTGGCCCACGGACTGGCTGCGGTCGAAGCACATCTGACCCAGATCATCACGAGTGACGAGCCCTTCATCACCGAAGCCGCGGCGCACCTGCTGAACGCGGGGGGCAAGCGATTCCGGCCGATGCTCGTCCTGGTGTGCTCGGAGTTCGGCGATCCCAGCCACCCGCACGTCGTCCCGGCCGGCGCGGCCGTCGAGTTGACGCACCTGGCGACGCTGTACCACGACGACGTCATGGACGAGGCCACGATGCGTCGCGGAGCGGAGACCGCGAACAGCCGCTGGGACAACTCCCTCGCGATCCTGGTGGGTGACTTCCTGTTTGCCCATGCTTCTGAGGTCACGGCCACGCTGGGGCCGGACGCGGTCGGTGTCCAGGCGCGCACGTTCGCCCGGCTGGTGAAGGGGCAGGTTCGCGAGACCATCGGGCCTCGCCCCGAGGACGACCCGCTGGAGCACTACCTGAGTGTCGTGGCGGACAAGACCGGCTCGCTCATCGCCACCTCGGCCTATTACGGCGCGCACTTGTCCGGTGCCGCGCCGGACGTCGTGTCGAGAGTGACCGAGTTCGGCGAGCGCATCGGCGTCGCCTTCCAGCTCAGCGACGACGTCATCGACATCGCCAGCGACGCGGACGACTCCGGCAAGACGCCGGGGACCGACCTGCGCGAAGGCGTGCCCACGTTGCCCACGCTGCTGGCTCGCCGGTCAACCCGGGCGGCCGACGCCGATCTCGTGCGCGCGCTGTCGGCACCGATCACCGCCGATGCGCAGGTGGCCGAGGTGCTCGCGGAGCTCCGCCGGCATCCGGCGATGGAGGAGGCGCGGGCCTATGTCCAGGCCGAAGCGGACGCAGCGCGCGCGCTGCTGGACGGGCTGCCTGCCGGTGACGCGACGGATGCACTCCATGAGGTGTGCGACCTCCTGGTCTCCCGCGACACCTGACTCAGGTCGCGGCCGACTCCACGGTCTGTCGCAGGAGCCGGCGGTGGTGGCGTAGCGCATCGACCGTGAAGATGGCCAAGGCGAGCCAGACGAGCACGAAGCCGACCCACGCAGCGCCGGACATCGGCTCGTGAAAGATCGTCAGGCCGAAGAGGAACTGCAACGCGGGGCCGAGGTACTGCAGAATTCCCAGGGTGGTCAGCGACAGTCGCGTCGCTGCTCCGCCGAACAGCAGGAGCGGAATCGCCGTCACGACGCCCGTGCCCGCCAGCAGCAGAGCATTCGTCGCACCGGCGTGACCGAACGTGCCACGGCCCTGCGACTCCAGCCACAACAGGAAAGCCAAGGCGACCGGCGCCAGCAGAAGCGTCTCGGCGCCGAGTGATTCCAGCGCTCCCAGTCGGGCCTGCTTCTTGAGGAAGCCGTAGGTGGCGAAGCTACCGGCCAGGACGAGCGCGATCCACGGCGGCCGCCCGTAGTCGAACGTCAGGACGGCAACGGCCACGCCGCCGATGCCCACGGCCGCCCACTGCCAGCGGCGCAGGTTCTCGCCGAGGACGAAGACCCCGAGCATCACCGTCACGAGCGGGTTGATGAAGTAGCCGAGCGACGTCTCGATGACGCGGCCGTGGGTGACTCCCCAGATGAAGAATCCCCAGTTGAGGGCGATCACCACCGAGGCGACCGCGAGGAAGGCGACTCGTCGCGCATCGGTCCAGATCGCCCGAAAATGCGCGAGCCGGCGCGTGAGCACCAGCAGCAGCAGGACGAACGCCATGGACCAGACGAAGCGGTGGGCGAGAGCCTCGGCCGACGACGCCGGCGCCAGCAGCGGCCAGTAGAGCGGGAAGAGACCCCACAGGAAATACGCTGCCGCGCCCATGAGTAGGCCGCTGCGGGGTTCCTTCACCCCCATTACGACGTTCCCGAGTGGGACGCTATTCCCGTGCTCCTCACTTCGTTCGTCGACGGGCCTTCGGCCACTCGACCTTGAGCCTCCGGCTCGGGCGCTCGGTAACCTCGGCCCGTGCGCGACGATCCGTTCGTGGCCTATGGGCCCTCCCACCTGGCCGCGATCGCCGTTCTCGCCGCGGGCATCGTCGGGTTTCTCGTCTTCGGCCGATGGGCGCGCCGACGCTTCGACCGCGCATTCGCCGTCGCGATCGTGGTCATTGCGGTGCCCATGCAGCTGGTCCAGTTCACCGGCGCCGAGTGGGACCTGCAGACGTCACTGCCGCTTCAGTTGTGTGACTGGGGCTGGCTCGCCGCGACCGTCGCCCTGTGGTCCCGATCGCGCCTGGCTGCGACCATCACCTATCTCTGGGGACTGACGCTGACGAGCCAGGCGATCATGACGCCGGCGTTGACGACGCCGTTTCCGGGCCTGCGGTGGTGGATGTTCTGGGCCCTCCACCTCCTCATCGTGTGGGCGGCGATCCACGTGGTGTGGGGGATGAAGCTGCACCCGACGTGGACCACCTACGGGCAGACCGTGGTGATCACGTTGACCTGGCTGTTCGTCACCGTCCGCTTCAACGTGCTCGCCGGGACGAATTACGGCTACCTCAACGACAAGCCGGCACAGACGTCCGCCCTCGATCTGCTGGGGCCGTGGCCGGGTTACGTCCTGGCCGAGATCGTGATCGTGCTGGCTGCCTGGGCGCTGCTGACGTGGCCGTGGACCCGCAAGCCGGCGGACGAACCGTTGGTACTGGACTCGCTGCAATGAGAACTGTCGTTGAGGCGGCTATTTCGGTCTCAACGACAGTTCACGACCGTCCCGGCCGCAGGAATGTCTAAAGATGCGTCCCACGAGCCGATGACTACGCCGCAGCCGGCCGCTCCACGCCGGCGGCGAGCAGCGGGGTCGCGATGGCCCACATCGCGTCGGTGAGTGGTTCCGGTCGCAGGGTCTGGGCGTTGATGTTCACCAGGACGCGGTGGCCCTCGGCGTGCAGCACCGAATGATCGGTCGAGCGAACCTCGAACCGGTAGGTCACGCTGGTCCGACCGGCCCGTTCCACCCAGAAGTGAACATCGACCTCGCCCATCGCGGCGATCGGCTGGTGGTAGGTCAGCGACAGCTCGCGGATGACCTGCAGATGGGTCGCCGTGTCCGGCGTCCAGCCGGCGTCGAGCCAGAAGTCGAGCACCGCGTTGTCGAGGAGCACGGCGTAACGCGCATGGTGGACGACGCCGAAGCCGTCCAGGTCCTCGAGGTAGATGCGTTTGCGGACAACGACTCCATCCATGGTGACTCCCAAACTAGACGACCGATCGGTCGTAAAGTAACGCAGGGTCATGGTTTACGTCCAGTCGGTCGTATACAGTGACGCTCGTGAGCCAGAGCGAGGTCATCGACGGCCGGCGTGCGCGGGGCGACGCCACGCGGCGGACGATCGCCCGTGCCGCGGCTCGGGCCGCCACCGTCGAGGGGCTCGATTCCATCACCGTCGGTGGACTCGCCGCCACCACCGGCGTGAGCAAGAGCGGCATCCTGACGGTCTTCGGAACCCGCGAGGCGATCCAGATCGCCGCGGTCGCCGAGGCGCGTCGGCTGTACCAGGAGTGGGTCGTGCTGCCCGCATGGAACAAGGCGCCAGGTTCCGAGCGCCTGACCGCACTCCTCGAGAACTGGGTTGCGTACACCAAGGCGGACGTGTTCCCGGGCGGGTGCTTCGTGGCTGCGACCGCAGTCGAGTTCGGGCATCGGGACGGTCCGGTGGCCGAGTCGGTCCAGCGACTCAAGCGGGAATGGCTCGACCTCCTGGAAGCCGAGTTGAAGACGGCGGGTTCGAAGGCCCCGGCGGACGACGCCTTCCGGATCGACAGCTTCCTCTGCATGGGCAACACCCGCTGGCAGCTCTACGGCGACGCCTCCGAGATCGACCGGGCTTCGCGTTTGGCTCTGGAGGTCATCCGCACCTCTCGGTAGGACGGGGTGGGCCTTCCCTAGACTCACCTGCATGGGCCCGCTGCTGGACGGTTACGCCGCCGTCGGAGGCATCGTCCTGGCTGCTTTGGCGCTGGCGGCGGCGATGCTCGGCATCAACGCCTTCATGCGTCCGCAGGTGCCCGCCCGGGAGAAGGGCCTCACCTACGAGTCGGGTGTGGACCCGGTCGGGGAGGGCTGGGCACAGTCGACCGTCCGGTACTACGTCTACGCCTTCCTCTATGTCGTCTTTGCCGTCGATGCGGTGTTTCTGTTCCCGTGGGCGGTCGTGCTGGTCAAGCTCGGTGTCGCCGGCGCCATCGAGATGGGCATCTTCCTGGCGATCGTCCTGCTCGGCCTGGTCTACGCGTGGCGGAAGGGGGTGCTGAGTTGGACGAAGTAGTGCAGTCACCGGCCGAACCGCCGCTGGTGCAACTCGGCATGCCGACCGTCGGGCCGGGCACGAGGTTCGCGCCCAAGCCGGCGCGTTTCATCCTGAATTGGGGCCGCCGCTACTCGCTCTGGGTCTTCAACTTCGGTCTCGCCTGCTGCGCGATCGAGTTCATCGCCTCGTCGATGTCGCGACACGACTTCATCCGGCTGGGTGTCATCCCGTTCGCACCCGGCCCCCGCCAGGCCGACTTGATGGTCGTCTCGGGCACGGTCACCGACAAGATGGCGCCGGCGATCAAGCGCCTCTACGACCAGATGCCCGAGCCCAAGTACGTCATCAGCTTCGGCTCCTGCTCCAACTCCGGAGGCCCGTACTGGGACTCGTACAGCGTCACCAAGGGCGTCGACCAGATCATCCCCGTCGACGTCTACGTCCCCGGATGCCCGCCCCGGCCCGAGGCGCTGCTGCACGGCATCATGACGCTGCAGCAGAAGATCGCCCGGGAGAACCTGGCCGAGCGGTATGCCGGCGGCTCCGCGGGGTCCGAGCGCTCGACGACATCGCTGCTGTCGCCGCGTGTGGAGTTGCCCGCGAGCGGGAAGTCCACCCAGCCATGACCGATGCCGAGACGCTGGCCGCCAACGACTTCCTGCCGCGGCACCGGATCGTCGAGCCGGCCGAGTGGCACCAGACGCTCGCCGGGCTGAAGGCAGACGGCTACACCTACTTCGACTGGCTTTCGGCGGTCGACGAGGCAGACGGCTTCCGACTGGTGGCGCACGTGTTGCGACCGGACCCGTGGGACCACCTGATCGTGGCCGCATTCCTTGATGCCGGGGAGGCCGCCCAGTCGGTCGCCGACGTGTTCGCCGGAGCGGCGTGGCACGAACGTGAGACGCACGAGATGTTCGGGATTGACTTCGGCGACGGAGAGCAGCCCGAACCGCTGCTCCTGCCGGACGGCTTCGAGGGCCATCCGCTGCGCAAGGACTTCGTCCTCGCTTCCCGCGTCGTCAAGCCGTGGCCGGGGGCCAAGGAACCCGGCGAATCCGACAGCGACATCCGAGCTGACGCCCCGGGGGACCTCAAGGGCCGGTCGCCCGGCCGTCGTCGGGTGAAGCCGCCGGGCGTTCCCGACGGCTGGCTGCGCGACGAAGGGACGGAGGACGTCGATGAATGACGTCCTCGAAGTCGCCATCCGGGTGGTCCTCGTGCTCGGCGCGTTCCTGACCCTGCCGCTGATCCTGGGCCAGATGGAACACAAGCAGATGGCGCACATGCAGAGCCGGCTCGGCCCGATGTATGCCGGCAAGTTCCATGGCTGGGCCCAGCTCATCGCCGACGGTGTGAAGTTCATCCAGAAGGAGGCGGTCACGCCGACCGCCGCCGACCGCAAGGTCTTCGCCCTGGCCCCGATCGTTGCGTTCGTGCCGTACGGCATCGCGTTGGTCGCCATCCCACTCGGGCCGATTCTCGGCAGCGAGGTCCTCGTCGGCGCGAACATCGGCGCCGGGCTGTTCTTCGTGCTCGCCGTCATGGGCGTGGGCGTCATCGGCTCGCTGATGGCCGGCATCGCCAGCAGCAACAAGTACAGCTACCTCGGCGGCCTCCGGGTCGCGGCCCAGCTGATGAGTTACGAGCTGCCGATGGTGCTTGCCGCCTCGAGTGTCGCGATGGCGGCCGGCACGCTGTCCCTGATCGGCATCGCCGAGGCCTGGTCGCCGTGGTGGCTGCTCACCCAGCTGCCCGGCCTCATCGTGTTCTTCGTCGCCGGGCTGGCCGAGCTCCAGCGCCCGCCGTTCGACGCGCCACTGGCCGACGCCGAGATCGTCTTCGGCCCCTTCACCGAGTACGGCGGCATGCGGTTCGGCATGTTCATTCTCGCCGAGTACGCCGGCATCATCGTGCTGTGCGCACTGACGGCCGTCCTCTTCCTCGGCGGTTGGGCGGGCCCCTGGTCCGACCAGGTCGGTGCGCTGTGGATGCTGCTCAAGGTCTTCGCCCTCGGCTTCATCGTCATCTGGGCCCGGGTGGCGTTCCCGCGGCTGCGTGAGGACCAGGTGAATGCGCTCGCCTGGAAGGTGCTCGTCCCCTTGGCACTGCTGCAGGTGGCCATCACGACGGTATTGGTGGTCGCATGATGCTCTGGGGCAAGGGACTGGCGCAGGGGTTCCGGGTGACGCTCGGCAACATGCTGCGGCGCAGCGTGACGGCGCAATACCCGGACACCAAACCGGACCTGCCGGCGCGAAGCCGCGGCGTCATCGCGCTGCAGGAGGAGAACTGCACGTCCTGCATGCTCTGCGCGCGGGAATGCCCGTCCTGGTGCATCTACATCGATTCGCACAAGGAGACGATCCCGGCGACCACGGAAGGCGGGCGTGACCGACAGCAGAACGTCCTCGACCGGTTCGACATCGACTGGTCGCTGTGCATGTACTGCGGTATTTGCATCGAGGTCTGCCCGTTCGATGCATTGCACTGGTCGCCGGAGTTCGAGTACGCGACCACCGACATCTGTGACCTGACGCACGGCAAGCGGGAGCTGCGGGACTGGCTCTGGACGGTGCCCGTCCCGACGGCGATCGAGCCGGCGTCAAGTCCGCACGAGGAGGCGCCGTGATCGACGACGCACTCTTCGTCCTCTTCGGTCTGATCGCCATCGTCTCGGGTGTTCTCGCGGTCGCCAGTCGACACCTCGTCCACGCTGCCTTGTGGCTGGTCGTGACGTTGGGTGCCGTCGCGGGTGCGTTCCTGCTGCTGGGTGCCGAGCTGCTCGCCTGGGTGCAGGTGCTCGTCTACGTCGGCGCAGTGGTCGTGCTCATCGTCTTCGCCCTGATGCTGACCCGACGGCCGACCGGCGAGACGTCGGCCGAGGTGACCGCGAACCAGCGGCCGGCCGCAGTCATCGCTGTGGTGGCCTCGCTCGGCCTGGCTGCCGCGTTCGTCTTCGCCTTCGCCGGCGAGCGCATCGACATCCAGCGCCCCGGCACGGCAGAGAACATCGGAGCTGCGATCTTCACCCACTGGGTGCTCGCCTTCGAGGTGCTGAGCGTGGTGCTGCTGGTGGCGCTGATCGCGGCGATCGTGATCAGCCGCGGGACGGAGCCCGATCGTGGGGCAGGGGGCAGCCGCTGATGCCTCTGCTGTTCCCGCTCCTGGTCTCCGCGGCCCTGTTCGGCATCGGCCTGTACGGCGTCCTCGCCCGCCGCAACGCAGTGCTCGCGTTGATCGGCGTTGAACTGATGCTCAACGCCGTCAACCTGCAGCTTGTCGCCTACGACGCGTGGCTGGGCGAGACGAAGCACACCGGTCAGGTCCTGACGCTGTACGTGATCGCGCTCGCAGCAGCCGAGATCGGGCTCGGCCTCGCCATCGTGCTCGCGCTGTTCCGTGCGCGCGGAACGGTCGACGTCGACGACGTGGAGAAGGTGCCATGAGGGGGCCGGGGAGCCTGCTGCGTGGCCGGCGTTGGCCCTACGTGGCGCTCACCGGATTGGTGTCCGGCGCCGTGGCGTGGTGGGCGATTCCCCACCTCGGCACGCGGACGCGCCTGACCGTGACCTATCAGGGCAACGACATCGGCCCCGTCCTGCCGACGCTGAGCCTCGACACGCTGGTGAGTTCGGCGTCCGCGCAGGTGATGTTGCTCGCCGCGGCCGTCGCGTTCCTCGTCCAGCTGTACTCGACCAAGTACATGGGCGCTGACCCGCGCTATCGCTCGTACGCCCTGCTGATCGTGCTGTTCCTCGTTGCCATGGTCGCGGTCGTCGGCACCGACAACCTGTTCGTCCTGCTCATCGGGTGGGAGGTCATGGGGGTCTGCTCGTACCTGCTGATCGGCCATCACTGGGAGCGTGACGATGCGCAGTCCGGTGCGGCGAAGGCGCTGCTCGTCACGCGTGCGGCGGACATCGGACTGCTGCTGGCCATCCTGGTTCTCGGGCAGACCTACGGCACGTACTCGATCAGCCAGATCCTCGTCGCCAGCGGACTTGAACAGCCCCGCAATGCGACGCTCATTGGTCTGCTGCTGATCGTGGCCGTCGTCGGCAAGTCAGCGCAGGTTCCACTGCAGACGTGGCTGCCGGACGCGATGCCCGGTCCGACGCCGATCACCGCGCTGATCCACGCTGCCACCATGGTCGCCGCGGGCGTCTTCCTGCTGGCCCGGTTGTTGCCGGTCTACGCCACCTCCGAGGTGGCGATGACCACACTGGCCGTGGTCGCCGCAGTGACGATGCTCTCGGCAGCGCTTTTCGCCCTCGTGCAGAGCGACCTCAAGCGGGCGCTGGCGTGGTCCACCGTGAGCCAGTTGGCGATCATGTTCGCGGCGGTCGCGGTCGCGGACGGCACTGCCGCCATCGATCACCTCGTCTCACACGGGGTGTTCAAGGCGCTGCTGTTCCTCGGCTGCGGCGTGGTCATGCACACGGTCGGCTCCAGCGCGTTGGCCGACATGGGCGGGCTCCGCAAGGCGATCCCGGTCACCTTCTGGACCATGACGATCGGGTTCCTGGCGCTGGCCGGCATCGCGCCCACCGTCGGGTTCTTCAGCAAGGACGGGGTGCTCGAAGCGGTGCATCATGACGGCGGGGCACGTGGCGATCTGCTGCTGGCGGTGGTGACCCTCACCTCGGTGCTCACTGCGGCCTACGCCACCCGGTTGTGGGCGCTGACCTTTCTCGGCACGCCCAAGGAGAGGCACCGGACTGCCAAGGCCCTGGCATGGCCGTTGCTCGTCCTGGCCTTGGCCGTGTTCGCGCTCTCGATCGGCAAGCCGCTCCACCTCGGCATCGCGGCGCTCTCCACCGGCGCGTCCGTCGTGGGCATCCTGTTCGGCTGGCTGCTGCGGAAGCGCACCTTCGAGTCGCGGGTGAGCCGGATCCTGACGCACGAGCTCGGTTTCGATCGCATCTTCTCCGGCCTGATTCCGGCCCTCGCGCGGCTCAAGGCGCGGACGGTCGTCTGGGTCGATGACACCCTGGTCGACTCCTACCCGCGCGGCAGCGCGCACTCGGCGCTCGGCGCCGGGTGGCTGATGGATCGGTTCCAGTCGGCCAAGGCGCAGTTGTACGCCACCGCGATCGCGGTCGGGTCCATCGCTCTCGTTGCCTACGCATTGTGGGTGGGCCGATGATCGCCACCGCTCTGCTCGCCTTCGCCGTCGCTGCGCTCGTGCTGGCCGTCGCGCCGAGGGCCTTCGCCGGACGTCGTGCTGCCGAACTCGGCGCCGTCGCCTCCCTGGTGGCGCTCGTCGAGCTCGCTCGCATCCCCATCGGCAAGCCGGGGACGCTGTGGGCCGAGGTGGATCGGCCGTGGATCGGCATGCTCGGCGCGCGCTTCCACGTGGGAGTCGACGAGATCTCCTGGCCGTTCGCCTTGCTGACGGCCGCTCTGACGCTCGCGTGCTGCGTCTGGCTGTGGCAGCGGGAAACCTCACCCGCACTGGTCGCCCTGCTCATGGTGATCGCCGGCGCGTCGCTCGGTGTCTTCGTGGCCCAGGACCTGTTGCTCTTCTTCGTCTTCTTCGAGTTCGCGCTCATCCCCATGTGGTTCGTCATTGCTCGCTGGGGTGACGCCGGCAGCGATCAAGCTCGCCGAGCGGCCACGAAGTTCCTGCTGTACACCGTCGTCGGTTCTGCGTTGATGTTTGTCGGATTCGTGCTCGTCGCCTTGCGCGGGCAGAGCCTGCAGATCGACGAACTGCGTGGTTCGACGTCGTTGACCGCCGCGATCCTCATCGCCGTCGGGCTGGCGGTGAAGGTGCCGCTGATCCCGGTCCACACCTGGCTGCCCGACGCGCACAGCAAGGCGCCCACCGTCGGCTCGGTGCTCCTGGCCGGGATCTTCCTCAAGCTCGGTACCTATGGACTCATCCGGCTGAACGTCCAGATGCTGCCGCAGCCGACCGAGCAGATCGCGCCGTGGTTGGCCGGCCTCGGCGTGCTCGGCATTCTGTGGGCCGGATTCGCCTGCCTTGCGCAGGACGACCTCAAGCGCCTGGTCGCCTACTCGAGCATCGGGCACATGGGCTTCGTCGTCCTGGCGATCGCGACGATGAGCCAGACCGGCATCGTCGCAGCGGTCTTCGGCTCGGTTGCACATGGGCTCATCACCGGCCTGCTGTTCTTCCTGGCCGGCTCGCTGAAGGAGCGTTACGGCACCGCGTCCCTGTCGGCGCTGGGCCGAGGTCTGTACGGGCGTGCGCCCTGGCGGGCCGTTGCGCTGCTGGCGGCCGGGCTGGCCACCATCGGCCTGCCGGGCCTCGCCGGATTCTGGGGCGAGTTCCTGACACTGCGCGCAGCGTTCGAACCGGCATCGCTCCTGCCGCAGACGTTCTCCATCGTCCTCATGGCGATCGCCACCGCCGGCATTGTCCTGGCCACGGCCTATGTGGCCCGATTCGCCCGAATCCTGCTGCAGGGTGTCCCGACACGTCTCGATCTCGACCGTGACCTGTGGCGGCGAGAAGCGGTCGTCGTGGTCGCCCTGCTGGTGCCGATCCTCGTGTTGGGCTTCTTCCCGGCCCTCGTCACCGACCTGTTCCCGTCGATCGGATACGCACCATGAGTGGGGGGTGGGCGATCCCGATCAGCTGGGACGTGTTCGGCCCGGCGATCGTCATGTGCGCCGGAGCTTTGCTGGCGTTGGTGGCCGACCTGCTGACGACCAAGCGGTCGTTCGCGCTGAGTTGGACGGCGATGCTCGCCGGCTCGGTGGCCGCGCTGGTGCTCGACGTGTGGAGCGCCGGGCTCCCGTTCGGCTTCGACGGCATCATCCTGATCGGCACGATCCTGATCGTGCTCGCGTCCGCGGTGCTGCACGCCGAGAACGCGATGCCACCGGGCGAGTTTCAGTTCCTGCTCGGCTCGGCGGCCGCCGGTGGTCTGGTGATCGTCGGTGCCGACGATCTCGTCACCCTGATCGTCGGGCTCGAGCTGCTCACGCTGCCGTCCATCGCAATGGTCGGGCTACGGCAGGGCGACCGGCGGGCGATCGGCGCGGCCTGGACGTTCTTCCTGACGTCGGTCGTGGCCACCGCGATCACGCTGATGGGCATCGCGATGATCTACGGGATCACCGGATCGCTGCAGTACGGCGAACTCGAATCGGCGGCGGGCTCCGGAGCCCGTGCTGCGCTCTCCGTCGGGTTGGTACTCACGCTCATCGGGTTCCTCTTCAAGATCGGCGCGGTGCCGTTCCATGCGTGGGTGCCCGATGCCTACCGCGGCGCCTCGCCCGTCGTCGCCGCCTTCCTGGCGTCGGTGTCGAAGGCTGCCGTCGTCGGCGCACTGTTGGTCCTGATCTATCTCGGTTTCCCGCCGGAATCGTCCGATGTCTGGCTTCCGCTCGTCGCCGTGGTGGCCGTTGTCTCGATGACCGCCGGCAACGTCGGCGCGCTGCGGCAGAATGACGGCGTCGCGCTGCTTGCGTGGTCGTCCGTCGCGCAGGCCGGCTTCCTGATCGCGCCCGCATTGGTCGGCGACGCGCTGCCGGCGATCAATGCGGCGGCGCAGTATCTGGCGGTCTACGCGCTGGCGAACATCGTCGGCTTCGTCGCGCTGGCCGTCGTGTCGAAGGTGCGGGGCTCGACGTCCTTCGAGGATCTCGCCGGCTTGGCGCGTACCGATCCGTGGGTCGGCGTGCCGCTGGCGTTCGCCGTGCTCGTGCTGGCCGGGTTCCCGCCGGCCGTCATCGGTCTGGTCACGAAGTACGTCGTCTTCGTTCCCGTCGTGGCCGGCGGCTGGACGTGGGTGGCCGTGATCATGGCGATCAACGTCATGATCGGGCTCGCCTACTACCTGAGGTTCGTCGCCACACTGTTCGCGCCGGCCGAGGCGACCGCGTTCCGCAGCGTGAGTGGACCCGCGGGCGTCCGAGTCGCCACGTTCGTGGTGATCGTCGGGGCGGTGGCACTCATGGCGGCAAGCGTCTGGCCGTCAGGCGTGCTCGATCACGTCCTGCCCGTCACCATCAACCCCAACTGAGTCCTTCGGAAGTCCTCAGCGGTAGTTCACGAACTGGGCGGCGAAGTCGAGGTCGGCGGTCTTGACCAAGGCGATGACCTCCTGGAGGTCGTCGCGGCTCTTCGAGGAGACGCGCAGCTCGTCACCCTGAATCTGCACCTTGACGCTCTTCGGGCCCTCGTCGCGGATGAGCTTGGCGACCTTCTTGGCCTGCTCCTGGCTGATGCCTTCGGCGAAGGTTCCGGAGATCTTCACTTCCTTGCCGGATTGGCGGGGCTCACCGGTCTCGAGTGCCTTCAGCGAGATGCCACGCTTGATCAACTTGCTCTGGAATACGTCGAGCACGGCCAACGCCCGCTCCTCGGCGTTCGCCGTGATCTCGATGCCGAACTCGCCGCTCCACGCGATGGACGCGCCGGTGTTCTTGAAGTCGTACCGCTGCGAGATCTCCTTGACCGCCTGGTTCAGGGCGTTGTCGGCTTCCTGGCGGTCGATCTTGCTGACGATGTCGAAGGAGGAATCGGCCATGGGTCGAGGGTAGCGAGAAGGCGGCGGGTCACGCCCCGCGCATCGCTCTGGACCGCGACAGCGTCAGCGCGACGGACACCGTGGTCCACGCGATGATCACGCCGGCCAGGAGCCGCCAGGCGAGCGGTTGTGGCGTGAGGAACGCCGGGACGACCGTCAGCCCCTGGAGGATGTTGGCCACCGACGCCGTGGTGGCGCCGTTGCGGCTCACGGTGAACCAGGCGAAGCCGGCCGCGGCCACAATGATGATGCCGAGGCCCACATTGGCGATGAGCACGCCGTCGGGTGGCCCTTCGGCCATGGTTCCCGAGGTGTGCAGCAGGGCCGGCAGGTTGATGACGCCGAGCACGATGTTCGCCACACCCATGACGAAGGTCATGCCGAGGCCGATCCGGTTTCCGCGGCTCCATGCCGCCGGTCCGGCCTGGTTCGGAGTGCTCTCGTTCATCGTGACCCTTTCCTGGGAATCCGATGTCTACCCGATTCATTGTGCTGCCAGTCGGGAAGATTTCCCGTCCGTCGTCCCGCGCTGGTGTGTCGGCAGTATGCGCAGGCCGGAGTCGTCTGCCGCCCCGGCCCGAGGTAACCTTTCTGGCTGTTGCTTCGCAGTGATGCGGAAATGCACGGCAGGTTGTCCGAGTGGCCAAAGGAAGCTGACTGTAAATCAGCCCGCGTATGCGTTCCGGGGTTCGAATCCCTGACCTGCCACCAACGACTGAGGGTCTCGCCGAAGGGCGGGGCCCTCAGTCATTGAGCCCGTTTCGAGGTTCTGGACGTGGGGGCACCCCTGCACCCTCAGCGTCTGGGTCCGCGCTCCTGCGGCATAGTGTGGACCCGTGGTTTACGACGCCGTCTTCGACAACGTCTTCGCCCACATCGATCCCGAGGTCGCGCACGAGCAGGCCTTCGCTGCGATCCGTCTCGGTGGCCCGCTGCTTGGGCACGCGATCAAAGTCCCCAAGGCCCCCCGGACGGTGATGGGCATCGAGTTCCCGCATGCCTTCGGCCTCGCTGCCGGCTTCGACAAGAACGCCAAAGCGGTGCCCGGTCTGCTCGGACTCGGCTTCGGCCATGTCGAGATCGGCACGGTCACGGCTCGGCCGCAGCCGGGCAATCCCAAGCCTCGGTTGTTCCGCTTCCTCGATGACCATGCCGTGGTCAACCGCATGGGCTTCAACAATGACGGCGCTGCCGTGGTGGCCGGCCGGCTGCACCGGTTGCGGCGGACTCGGGTCGGCCGCAGCGCCGTCATCGGCGTCAACATCGGCAAGACCAAGGTGACGCCGGTTGAGAACGCCGTCGCCGACTACGTCGAGAGCGCGCGACTGCTCAGTCCGTTCGCCAGCTACCTCGTCGTCAACGTCTCGAGCCCGAACACCCCGGGCTTGCGGGATCTCCAAGCAGTCGACGAACTGCGCCCGCTGCTCACCGCGGTCAAGGCGGTCACGGACGCGCCGCCGGGCCCGGGGGAGCGGGTGCCGCTGGTGGTCAAGATCGCCCCGGACCTGGCTGACGAGGACGTCGACGCCGTCGCCGACCTGGCTCTCGAACTCGGCCTGGACGGCATCAGCGCCACCAACACGACCATTCAGCGTCCGGTCTCGCTGAAGACGGCGCCGGAGATCATCGACGCCGCCGGCGAGGGCGGCCTTTCCGGTCCGGTGCTCCGGGAACGCTCCCTGGAGGTGTTGGTGCGGCTTCGGGCTCGCGTCGGCGACCGGCTCGCGCTCATCGGCGTCGGAGGAGTCACCACGCCTGACGACGTTCGCGAGCGGCTGTCGGCCGGTGCAGACCTGGTGCAGGCCTACACGGGCTTCATCTACGGCGGCCCGGCCTGGCCGGCGGCGATAGCGCGGGCTGCGCGCTGACTACTGCGACGGCTGAGGCGCCTCGCACTCGACCTTCGGGTTCGCCCCGAAGTAGTTGAGCGGTCCTGCCGCGACGGTGACGACGATCGTGCCGACGTCGCTGCAGTCATCGTCGGCGGTCGAGAAATAGCCGCGCTGAAACGCCGCGACGACGCCGACGATCACCCAGATGAGTACCAAGGTGGAGATGATGCGCATCGTGCCTCCTCAAAGCATGTGACAGACAGGTACCCACTGTCATCAAGGGCCATGCTCGCAGCGCGGGGGCTCGATTTCGCCCCCGTGGAGCGACCCGGTATGTTTGCCCACGTTGTTTACGCAGCGGCGCGCCCCTTTAGCTCAGTCGGCAGAGCGTTTCCATGGTAAGGAAAAGGTCTACGGTTCGATTCCGTAAAGGGGCTCTGAGACGCGGTCCCTGTGTGCGATTTTCAGGGCTGTTTCTCGCATGGCGGGGTAGCTCAGGTGGTTAGAGCACACGGCTCATAATCGTGGTGTCGCGGGTTCGAGTCCCGCCCCCGCTACCAGTACGGCCCCCTAGGACAACCAGAAGAGGCAGAGCAGTGGCGAGCAAGAGCTCCGACGTTCGACCCAAGATCACCTTGGCCTGCACCGAGTGCAAAGAACGCAACTACATCACCAAGAAGAACCGGCGCAACGATCCTGATCGCTTGGATCTCAAGAAGTTCTGCCCGCGCTGCAAGACGCACACGGTTCACCGCGAAACTCGCTGACCGTCCGTAGGCTCCTGCCATGGACTTCGCCGAGCTGACCACGCTGCGGCTCGGCGGCCCGGCCCGCTCGGTGGTCGAGGCGACGACCGAGGCCGATCTGCTCGACGCTGTGCGCGTCGCCGACGAGGCCGGCGACCCCACCCTCATCGTGGGCGGCGGCAGCAACCTGGTCGTCTCCGACGCTGGCTTCGACGGCACCGTCATCTTGGTGCGGACCCGCGGCGTCTCGGTCGAGAGTGAGGACTGTGACGACCTGGCCGGCCTGTGCGGCGGGGTCATGGTCACGGTGCAGGCCGGCGAAGACTGGGACGGTCTGGTGGCGCGCGCGGTTGCCGAGAAGTGGCGCGGCATCGAAGCCCTGGCCGGGATCCCCGGGACGGTGGGGGCCACTCCCATCCAGAACGTCGGCGCTTACGGCCAGGAGGTCTCGCAGACGATCGCGCGGGTGCGGGTCTACGACCGGTACGACCGCGTCGTGCGGACGATGGCGGCCGCCGACTGCGGCTTCGGCTATCGCACCAGCCTGTTCAAGCGCGAGGCGCCTCGTTACGTCGTCCTGACGGTGGCCTACCAGTTCGCTCACGGCGACCACGGGCGACCGATCGCTTACGCGCAACTGGCCGAGGCGCTCGGGACGCAGATCGGTGGGGTCGTGCCCTCGGCTGACGTTCGCGCAGCGGTACTCGAGCTTCGGCGGTCCAAGGGCATGGTGCTCGACGCCGACGACCACGACACGTGGAGCGCCGGCTCCTTCTTCACCAACCCGGTCCTCGATGTCGACGCCGCCGCGCGGCTACCCGACGAGGCCCCGCGGTACCGGCAGGCTGACGGAACCATCAAGACCAGCGCGGCCTGGCTCATCGAGCACGCGGGTTACCGGCGCGGCTTCCCGGCCGCCGAAGGCCAGGTGGCCCTGTCGACCAAGCATGCGCTCGCCCTGACGAACCGGGGCGGTGCAACGACCGGCGAGCTGCTCGATCTCGCCCGCGAGCTGCGCGACGGCGTGCGGGCACAGTTCGGGATCACCCTCGAGCCGGAGCCGACCTTGGTCGGCTGCCGCCTCTAGCCCGGACTCAGCACATCGCGGCCGTCACATTTCGCATTTCTCTGCGGGATCGGGCGTCAGACCTTAGATTGACGCCAAATGTCTGGCCTTTCTCGTCGCACTTTCCTCCGCAACACACTGATCGCGGCGGGCGCCGCCGTGGTGAGCACCACGGTCGGAACAGCTCGCCGGGTTTCGGCCGCTGTCCGGCGCACGACGCAGGATGTATCGATCGTCCGCGCGGCTCCGGGAGCCGGTGGCTACACCCGGCTCGTCGACGGGCCGGCTCTGGAGAGGTTGGTCCGCACCGACCTCGGCGCGACGGCCGGCGCCGAGCGGGACGCCTGCCGCAAGGGTGTCCTCGGATTCGTTCAGTTCAGTGACATCCACGTCGTCGACCACCAGTCGCCCCTTCGGGTGGAGTGGCTCGATCGGTACGAAGACCCGTCGTCGCTGCCTGCTCCGGGGCTGCTGAGTTCGGCCTACCGGCCGCAGGAGATGCTCACGGCGCATGTGTCCGACGCCATGGTGCGGGCCGTCAACGAGCTCAACCGCACGCCCATGCTCAAGCTGCCGGTGTCGTTCGTCATCGAGACCGGCGACAACGCAGACAACTGCCAGTACAACGAGACTCGGTGGTACATCGACCTGCTCGACGGCGGCACGGTCCGTCCGGACAGCGGCAGCTACGCCAAGTATGAAGGGGTCATGAAGGGGAAGGACCCCAACTACTGGCATCCCCACGGCGAGATCCCGACTGACCGCGCACGCGAGGCCTACGGCTTCCCGACCGTGCCCGGCCTGCTGGACAAGTCCCGCAAGCCGTTTGAAGCTGCCGGTCTCAACGTCGACTGGTATTCGGTCTTCGGCAATCACGACGGGCTCACCCAGGGCAACTTCCCGACGAACCTCCCGCTCAACTCGATCGCGGTTGGTGCGCTGAAGATCATGTCCCCACCGGCCGGCTTCAGCCAGGCCAACGTCGATGCGCTGCTCAAGACCCTCGACCTCGTGCCGGTCTTGAACCAGATCCTCGCGACAACCGGTGCGGCCGCAATCGTCACGCCCGACCTCAAGCGCCGCATCCTCACGCGCAAGCAGGTCGTCGCCGAGCACTTCAAGACCTCCGGCACGCCGGTCGGCCACGGATTCACGGACGAGAACCGCACCAAGGGGACCGCCTACTACGTGGTCGACAAGGGCCCGGTCCGACTGGTCGTGCTGGACACGGTCAACCCCAACGGCTACGCCGACGGATCCCTGGACGCCAAGCAGTTCACCTGGATGAAGCAGGTGATCGACGCGTCCGCCGACCGCCTGGTCGTCGTGTTCAGCCACCACACCAGCGACACGATGGCCAACCCCCTGGTCGCCACCGGTGGCGACCTCAGCATTCCTCGCGTGCTCGGCTCGGAGGTCGTCAGCTACCTCCTGACGAAGCCCCAGACGATCGCCTGGGTCAACGGTCACACCCACCGCCACCAGATCACAGCGCACACCAGCCCGACCGGCGGGTTCTGGGAGATCAACACCGCCTCCCACATCGACTTCCCGCAGCAGGCTCGCATCATCGAGATCGCCGACAACACCGACGGCACGCTGTCGATCTTCACCACGATCCTCGACCACGCGGCTCCGGCCGAGTTCGACAACAATCTGGACTCGCCGCTGTCGCTGGCCAGCCTGAGTCGCGAACTGTCTGCCAATGACTGGCAGCACGGCGTGGCCGGAACTACGTCGGCTGACCTCAACACCGAGTTGATCATCAAGGCACCGCCGGGGTACGCGGCCGCGACCTGCGACGCCTGAGTCCGGCTAACGCACCTGGGGGCTGGCTTCCCGCCACGCCTCGACGCCGGCCAACGCCGTCGCCTTGAGCTCGTCGGGTGCGCAGGAGCGCCGGATCGACATACCGGCCAATGTGGCGAGCTCGTCGTCGGTGAAATTCTGGGCCGCGCGGAGTACGGCGTACTGGCCGCCCAGTCGGGAGCCGAACAGCAGCGGATCGTCCGCGCCCAGCGCCACGTCGGCGCCGGCGTCGAGAAGCTGCCGGACGGGCACCTCGTCGAGCGTGCTGTAGACGCCGAGCGACACATTCGACGTCGGGCAGACCTCCAACGCCACCCCGGCTTCGACCACCCGGGCCAGGACATCGGGGTCCTCGGCCGCGCGCACGCCGTGGCCGAGCCGGGTCGGATTGAGGTGGTTCAGGCAGGTCGTCACGTGGCTTGCTCCAAGCAGCTCACCGGCGTGTGGTGCGAGGAGCAGCCCGGCGCGTTCGGCAATGGCGAAGGCCGGGGCGAAATCCGCGGTGTCACCGCGACGCTCGTCGTTGCTCAGCCCGAATCCGATGACGCCCCGGCCGGCGTACTGCGCGGCGAGCCGCGCGAGGCTGCGGGCATCCAGCGGATGGCGGGTCCGGTTGGCCGCGATGACGATCCCGACGCCGATCCCCACCGACTCCGAAGCCTGCCGAGCGGCGTCGAGCACCAACTCGGTGAACTCGGTGAGGTTTCCGAAGATCGCGGTGTAGCCGGAGGGGTCGACTTGGAGCTCGGTCCACACGGCGCCGTCATGGGCGTCGTCCTCGAGTGCCTCGCGCACCAGCCGCCGGACGTCGTCCTCGGTGCGGATCACGGCGCGTGCCACGTCGTACAGGCGCTGGAACCGGAACCACCCCTTCTCATCGGTGGCCACCAACTGCGGCGGCCAGTCCTCGACGAGTGCGGACGGGAGGCTGAAGCCGTCCCGCTCAGCCAGTTCGAGCAGCGTCGTGTGCCGCATCGAGCCAGTGAAGTGAAGATGCAGGTGCGCCTTGGGAAGAGACGCAAGCGACCGCACGGGGCCATCTTCGCAGTGCCACCGCCGGACGGTCAGTACGCTCGGGCCATGTCAGAGGACGGGTCGTGGATCCGAAACCACATCCGCGCCATCGCCGACCACCCGCAGCCGGGGGTCACCTTTCGCGACATCACCCCGCTGCTCGGCGAGGCCGCTGCCTTCGGGCGCACGATCGACGACCTCGTCGCTCGGTTCGACGACCTCGAGGTGAACCGGGTCGTCGGCATCGAGTCGCGCGGCTTCATTCTCGGTGCAGCCGTCGCCTACCGTCTCCGGGCCGGGTTTGTCCCCGTCCGCAAGGGAGGCAAGCTGCCGTGGGAGGTCGCTCACGAGGAGTACGAACTCGAGTACGGCACCGACAAGCTCGAGATCCATCGCGATGCGGTCCATCCCGGCGAACCCGTCCTGGTCATCGACGATGTGCTCGCCACCGGCGGAACGGCGCGAGCAGCCGCGAACCTCGTCGAGGTGCTGGGTGGCCGCGTCGTGGGCATCGGCGTCCTGATCGAGCTCGAACAGCTCGGTGGACGGGAGCGCCTCGACGGGTACAGGCTCGAGAGCCTCACCACGTACTGAGGCTGGTCTGGTGCGGTTTGGCTCCCGGCGAACCCGCCCCGTATGCTTGACCCACCGGTGAAATCTCAGGCTAGTTCGCCATGCCCGCGTGGCGATGGTCGAGTGGGGCTGGGGACGCACCTACGGCACTAGCTCAACTGGCAGAGCATCGGTCTCCAAAACCGAAGGTTGGGGGTTCAAGTCCCTCGTGCCGTGCGAAGCACGGCACGCGCGGGCGAAGTTCCGCAAGGCAGTACGGGCCGTGCGAAGCACGGCACGCGCGGGGCGGAAGCCTCGCAGATGAGCCGCAATTGAGCACAGCGCCGTGCGTCGAGTAGCGAGAAGAAGAGGTAGGAAAGCGTGAGCGAACAGCATCCAGAGCTGTCCGGCGGCACGCCGTCGACCCCGATTCCGGGAGCGACCGGCCGTACGTCGCCGATCACGTTCATCCGTCAGGTCGCTGCCGAGCTCCGCAAGGTGGTCTGGCCGACCCGCCCGATGGTCGTGAACTACTTCTTCGTGGTGCTTGTGTTCGTGTTGGTGATGATGGCGATCGTCGCCGGGCTCGATTTCGGGTTCGGCAAGGCAATGTTCAAGATTTTCGCGTGAGGATGATGGTGAGCGAGTTCGAGCACGAGTCCGAGAGCGCCGTGGACGAGGTCCCCGTCGTCGACACAGTCGTCGACACTGTCGACGACTCGCCCGTTGAGGACGCCGCCCCTGAGACCGAGGACGCGGTCGCGGAGACCGAGGACGCGGCAACCGAGGATGCTGCGATCGAAGACGCCGATGTCGCCGAGGAAGCTCCCGGTGACGACGCAGCCGAGGACGAAGTCGTCCCGGATGCGCTCAAGGAGTTCCGCGACAACCTCTACAGCCAGCCCGGCGACTGGTACGTCGTGCACACCTACTCCGGCATGGAGAAGCGGGTCAAGGCCAACCTCGAGAACCGCATCACCTCGCTGAACGCCGAGGACTACATCTTCCAGGTGGAGGTCCCGACCGAAGAGGTTGCCGAGATCAAGAACGGCCAGCGCAAGCTGGTCAAGCGCACGGTCCTTCCCGGCTACGTCCTGGTCCGCATGGACCTCACCGACGAGTCGTGGGGTGTCGTTCGGCACACGCCGTCGGTCACTGGTTTCGTCGGCAACGCGCATCAGCCGGTGCCGTTGAGCCTCGACGAGGTCGAGAAGATGCTTGCACCGGCGATCGAGGCCGAGGTCGCCGCCGCGGCGCCTGAGTCCGCTGGTGCCGCCTCCTCGACGCAGCAGAAGTCCAAGGCGCCCAAGGTGGAGTTCTCCGACTTCTCCATCGGCGACTCGGTCATGGTGGTGGACGGCCCGTTCGCCACACTGCACGCGACCATCACCGAGATCAACGTCGACGCCCAGCGCGTCAAGGCGCTGGTCGAGATCTTCGGCCGCGAGACACCGGTCGAACTCAGCTTCTCCCAGATCCAGAAGGTCTGACCCCAGACCGCTCCCCAGCCCGGTGGTTGAGGCGGCGGCGCAGCCGCCCTCGAAGCCACAGAACAAGTAAGAAGGACCAACCATGGCCCCCAAGAAGAAGATCTCCGCTGTCGTCAAGGTGCAGCTGCAGGCCGGCATGGCCAACCCCGCCCCGCCGGTCGGTACCGCGCTCGGCCCGCACGGTGTCAACATCATGGACTTCTGCAAGGCGTACAACGCCGAGACCGAGTCCCTGCGCGGCAACGTCATCCCGGTCGAGATCACGATCTACGAAGACCGTTCGTTCAGCTTCATCACCAAGACGCCGCCGGCCGCCGAGCTGATCAAGAAGGCTGCCGGCCTGTCCAAGGGCTCGTCGGTTCCGCACAAGGACAAGGTTGGCAAGATCTCGCCGGAGCAGGTGCGCGAGATCGCCACCACCAAGATGCCCGACCTCAACGCCAACGACCTCGAGCAGGCCGCCAAGATCATCGAGGGAACCGCCCGCTCCATGGGCGTCACCGTCGAATAGTTCACGACCCGGTGGTTGAGGTGCCGCGAAGCGGCCTCGAAACCACCACCACAACTGAATAGGTGGTTCGAGGGTCGGCCGTTGGCCTCCCGCCTGAACCACCGCCAACCAACCAACCGTGGGAGGGCCCGCTGTGGGCCCGCTAACCACACTTCTGAGAGGGAATCAGATGAGCAAGCACAGCAAGGCGTACCGCGCCGCCGCCGAGAAGATCGACCGTTCCGTCCTCTACTCGCCGCTGCAGGCGCTGAAGTTGGCCAAGGGAGCGTCCAGCGCCAAGTACGACTCGACCGTCGACGTGGCTGTCCGCCTCGGCGTCGACCCGCGCCAGGCCGATCAGATGGTGCGTGGCACCGTCAATCTGCCGCACGGCACCGGCAAGACCGCTCGCGTCCTGGTGTTCGCCACCGGCGCCAACGCCGAGGCCGCCCGTGACGCGGGCGCCGACTTCGTCGGTTCCGATGAGCTGGTCGAGAAGGTCTCCGAGGGATGGCTCGACTTCGACGCCGTGGTCGCGACGCCTGACCTTATGGGCAAGGTGGGCCGGCTTGGCCGCGTGCTCGGTCCGCGCAACCTGATGCCGAACCCGAAGACCGGCACGGTGACGATGGACGTCGCCAAGGCTGTCTCCGACATCAAGGGCGGCAAGATCGAGTTCCGCGTGGACCGTCACGCCAACGTCCACTTCATCATCGGCAAGGCGTCCTTCAGCGCCGAGCAGCTGGCTGACAACTATGCCGCGGCGCTCGACGAGATTCTGCGCTTGAAGCCGGCCAGCTCCAAGGGCCGCTACGTGCGGAAGGTCACCGTCTCGACGACCAACGGCCCGGGTGTGGGTGTCGACCCACTGCGGGTGCGTGACGCGGCTGACGCCGGTGCGGCCTCCGCCCCGGCAGCCGAGGCCGACGCCGACGCTGACGCCTGACCGTCGGCGTTCGGTGCGGCAGGTAGGCTCGCCGCCATGCGTAGCCGCTTGGGAATCGTCCTCGTCGTCGGGCTCCTGCTCGGGTTCGTCACATCCTGCGGCAACGAGCCGGAACGGCTGACGGCCAAGACCCTCTTCCCGCAGATGTCCAAGGCGCAGGCGAAGGCCGGGTCGAGCACCATCTCGATGACCCTGACCACGCCGGGCGGCGAGAAGTTCAAGTCGCAGGGGCAGATGAAGCTCGGTCGACAGCCCGAAGACACCGCGATGGCGATGACAGTCAGCGGTGACACCGGGGGACTGGGGAATGTCGAGCTCCGGTTGGTCGACCGTGCCTTCTACATCTCGCTGGGTGCTCTGACCCAGAACAAGTTCGCCAAGATCGACCTCACGGACAAGTCGAACCCGATCGCGCGTCAGTACGGCGACATCATCGAGAACGTCGATCCCGCGCGCCAGGTGCGCCAGTACCAGGACGCCATCACGAAGTTCGACTCCTCTGGTGAGGCGATCGAGCTCGACGGTGTGAAGGCCCAGCCCTACGCGATCACGATTGATCCGTCGAAGGCCAAGCAGCTCAAGGGGATCGATCGGGCGTCGCTGCCGGACTCGATCGACTTCACCCTCTATGTCGGGCCGGACGACCTGCCGCGGCGCATGGTCTCGCTGATGCCGGTCCAGGACGGCTCCACCACCAAGTTGCAGATGGACTACTCCAAATGGGGAGAAAAGGTGACCGTCACCGCGCCCAGCAAGGCGAGGATCACCGAGGACAGCGTGCTGAACCGCCTTGGCCAGCTGGACGGGTCGCCCGGCGCCGCGCCGACACCCTGACGCCCAATTTGTGTCGCATCGCCCGCCTCACCTAGACTGACCGACGCCGAAGACCGCTGGTCGGATCGAGGTCGGGTGACAGTGTCACTTGGCTGGGATCCCGAAGTGCCCGTGAGGGCGGCCCGCGCAGGTTCACGTAAGACGCTCAGTCAGAATTGGCAGCGTGTCGCCCCGTGCCCTGCGCCCGGGGCGTTTTCTTGTTGGGGAGCAGTCGGGACTCGGCCCAACGAGAAGGAGAGCCATGGCAAGCCCGGACAAGGTCGCCGCTGTTGCCGAACTCGCGGATGAGTTCCGTGAGTCGAACGGTGCCGTCCTCACCGAGTACCGCGGCCTCACCGTCAAGCAGCTGCAGGAACTGCGGCGCTCCCTCGGTGAGCACGCCCGTTACGCCGTCGCCAAGAACACGCTGACCAAGCTCGCTGCCCAGCAGGCCGACATCGAGCTCCCGGAGGAGCTCCTCACCGGCCCGACCGCCATCGCCTTCATCACCGGCGATGTCGTCGAGGCAGCGAAGGGCCTGCGGGACTTCGCGAAGGAGAACAAGACTCTCGTCATCAAGGGCGGCTTCCTGGACGGCAAGGTCCTGCAGCCCGACGAGATCAAGAAGCTTGCCGACCTGGAGTCCCGCGAGGTTCTGCTCGCGAAGCTCGCAGGCGGCATGAAGGCCAGCATCGCCGGTGCGGCTGGTCTGTTCAATGCACCGCTGGCGCAGACCGCGCGTCTGCTCGCGGCGCTGCAGGCGAAGGCCGAGGCGGATCCGTCCGTCCTGGCTGCTGCCGCACCAGCAGAACCTGCCGAGGCCGAGGCACCCGCCGAAGCCGAAGCTCCCGTCGACGAAGTTGTCGACACCCCCGTCGACGCAGTCGACACAACCGGCACTGCATCTGACGAAGCAGGTTCCGAGGGCTGACGCCCGCTCAACCATCGGACCCTGCGGGGTCACCACGAAAGGACGCCACCATGGCGAAGCTCAACACCGAAGACCTCCTCGACGCGTTCAAGGAGATGACGCTCATCGAGCTCAGCGAGTTCGTGAAGCTGTTCGAAGAGACCTTTGAGGTCACCGCTGCTGCTCCGGTTGCCGTCGCGGCTGCTGGTGCCCCGGCTGCTGCCGGCGGCGACGCTGCCGGCGACGCCGCCGACCAGGACGAGTTCGATGTCGTCCTCGAGGCTGCCGGCGACAAGAAGATCCAGGTCATCAAGGAGGTCCGTACGCTGACCAGCCTCGGACTGAAGGAAGCCAAGGATCTCGTCGAGGGCGCCCCGAAGCCGGTTCTCGAGAAGGTCAACAAGGAAGCGGCCGACAAGGCGAAGGAGGCCCTCGAGGCCGCCGGCGCCACCGTCTCGGTCAAGTAACACCGCTTCAGACACGGCGCTCGTCCCCCTCGGGGACGGGCGCCGTGTTGCATTCGGGGAAGCGCGTTCTGGAACGTGTTCCACGACGTTCTGAAACCGGTTCTACGACGCCGTGTTTTGCCCCCCGTGACAGTGCACAATCCAGTGGGTTAGGGTCATCCGAACTCTCAAGTAACCGAAGGCCGCCGTAGGTCACGATTCTGTAACTTTCGGCATGGCTTTCGGTTAGAGTGTGTGTCTCGAGTCACAAAATGTGAGCGCAATTGAGTGCAGGACGCACAAGCGGCCGCAGCAGGAGGAACCTCGTGGGAACAGACGTCGGGATCGTTGGGCTCACCAAGCAATTCGGCAGCCAGGTCATTTGGCGTGATGTGACGCTGACCCTGCCGGCTGGCGAGATCAGCGTGATGCTCGGTCCGTCCGGTACCGGCAAGTCGGTTCTGCTCAAGACGATCATCGGCTTGATCAAGCCAAACACCGGCAGCGTGATGATCCAGGGCACCGACATCGCCAACTGTTCCGAGAAGGAGCTGTACGAGGTCCGCAAGCTGTTCGGAGTCCTTTTCCAGGACGGCGCGATGTTCGGCTCCATGGACCTGTACGACAACGTCGCCTTCCCGCTGCGTGAGCACACCAAGAAGTCCGAGTCTGAGATCCGCAACATCGTCATGGAGAAGATGGAGCTCGTCGGCCTGCTCGGTGCCGAGAACAAGTTCCCCGGCGAGATCTCCGGCGGCATGCGCAAGCGCGCCGGTTTGGCCCGTGCGTTGGTACTCGACCCGGAGATCCTGCTCGTCGACGAGCCCGACTCCGGTCTGGACCCGGTTCGTACCGCCTACCTGAACCAGTTGTTCATCGACCTCAACCAGGCGATCGACGCAACGTTCCTCATCGTGACCCACGACATCAACTCCTGTCGTACCGTCCCGGACAACATCGGGCTGCTCTACCACAAGCACCTGGCCATGTTCGGCCCGCGCGAGATGCTGCTCTCGAGCGAGGAGCCTGTGGTCGCCCAGTTCCTGAACGCCCAGCGTGTCGGCCCGATCGGCATGAGCGAGGAGAAGGACGCCGACGAGCTCGCCGCCGAGTCGCACATCGAGATGCCGCCTCTTCCGCCGATCCCGAAGCAGATCTCGCCGACCAACGGCCTGCCCCGCCGCGGTGAACGCCCGGCCGGACAGTGGTGCCGTGAAAACGGCGTCACCCCGCCGCCCGGCTCGTTCGGCGAAGCCGTCCCGGTGGCGCAAGAGTTCTCCCAGGGCACATGAGCGCACGTCTTGCAGCCCCGGCGCGCGTCGCTGGCGGCCTGTTCGCGTTCATCCTCGACATCGGGGTGGCCCTGTTCAAGAGGCCCTTTCAGCTGAAGGAGTTTCTCCTCCAGGCTTGGTTCATCGTCCAGGTCACGATCGTTCCGACGGCCCTGGTCTCGATTCCCTTCGGAGCCGTCATCGCGCTCCAGGTCGGTGGTCTGATCAAGCAGTTCGGCGCACAGTCCTTCACCGGCTCGGCGTCGGTGCTGGCGGTGGTCCGCGAGGCCGGACCCATCGCGACCGCGCTGCTCATTGCCGGCGCTGCCGGCTCGGCCATCGCGGCCGACTTCGGTGCCCGCAAGATCCGCGAAGAGCTCGACGCGATGATGGTGCTCGGTATCGACCCGATTCAGCGCTTGGTCGTTCCGCGCACGTTGGCGATGATGCTGATCGCCGTCTTCCTGAACGGAATGGTCACGATCGTGGGCGTGGCCGGTGGCTACGTCTTCAACGTGATCCTCCAGGACGGCACGCCGGGTGCCTATCTCGCGTCGTTCACGGCGCTGGCGCAACTGCCGGACATGTATCAAGGCCTGATCAAGGCGTTGGTGTTCGGGTTCCTGGCCGCCGTTGTCGCGTCCTACAAGGGCATGAACGCAAAGGGCGGGCCGAAGGGCGTGGGTGACGCGGTGAACGAGTCCGTCGTTATCACGTTCGTGATGCTGTTCGTCGTGAACTTCTTCATCTCGTCCCTGTACATCCAGCTCGTCCCACCGAAGGGCATGTGACATGGCCAACGGAGTCGCCACCCTCGCCAGCCGGTCTGCCAGCGGCCTGGAGCGCATGGGCGAGCAGATGCTCTTCTACGGGCGCGTGCTCAAGGCTGTCCCCTTCACGATCAAGAACTACTCGAAGGAGATCTCGCGCCTGCTGGCCGAGGTGACCCTGGGTTCCGGCTCCCTCGCCGTGATCGGCGGCACCATCGGCGTCGTCGTCTCGATGACGTTCTTCACCGGCACCGAGGTCGGCATTCAGGGATATGCCGCCCTCGACCAGCTCGGTACCGCCGCGCTCACCGGATTCGTCTCCGCGTACTTCAACACCCGTGAGATCTCGCCGATCGTGGCCGGGATCGCCTTGGCTGCAACGGTCGGCTGTGGATTCACCGCCCAGCTCGGTGCCATGCGCATCTCCGAAGAGGTCGACGCGCTGGAGGTCATGGCGGTTCCGTCGATGCAGTACCTCGTGACCACGCGTGTGCTGGCCGGCTTGATCGCGATCATCCCGCTCTACATCGCCGGGCTGTTGTCCTCGTACTTCGCCACTCGGTTGGTGATCACCCGCGTGAACGGTCAGAGCGCGGGAACCTACGACCACTACTTCAATACCTTCCTGCCGCCCGTTGACGTCCTCTGGTCGTTCGGCAAGGTGCTGATCTTCGCGGTCCTGGTGATCCTCATCCACTGCTACTACGGCTACCACGCATCGGGCGGGCCCGCTGGCGTGGGGATCGCAGTCGGCCGGGCCGTGCGCACCTCGATCGTCGTCATCAACGTGGTCGACCTGTTGGCCTCGATGGCAATCTGGGGCACCACCGTCACCGTGAGATTGGCGGGTTGACTGTGCCTCGTACTCCCGCCCTCGAACGAACCTCGTCGCTGCGCCTGCTGGGCGTAGGACTGATCCTCGTCGGCCTGTTCTTCGGCTGGGTGACGTGGGCTTTCTTCACCAAGGCGTTCACCGATTACGACGATGTGACCTTGACGGCTTCCACGGCTGGTCTGTCGCTTCCGGAGCGGGCCGATGTGAAGTTGCGCGGCATGATCGTGGGCATCGTGCGGGATGCCGAGATCAAGGGTGACAAGGTCCATCTGACGTTGGGTATGG
>DATEDT010000020.1:0-33298 GCA_035281505.1 Aeromicrobium sp.
GTTCCACCGGCACCTCGAACTCCGGATTGAGGTCGACGAATTCGCTCAGCCGCTCGGCCAGCCAGGTCAGCGAGACGGTCTCGTCACCGCGCCGGCTGACGAGTTCCTCGATGCCGCGATCAGTGAAGTACATGACGGATCAGGCGAAGGCCTGCTCCATCAGGACTTCCTGCTCCTCCACGTGCCGGTTGTGGGAACCGACCGCAGTTGTCGACGACTCGTGCCGCGCGACGAGGCTGAGCGGGAGGTCGCGTTCCAGGTTGCCCGGGAAGTGCAGCGCCACATGCGGCCACGGCCCCTGGTTGGCAGGTTCGTCCTGCACCCAGCGCACCTCGGTCGCGTTGGGGAACGTGGCGAGGATGGCGTTGACCTCGTCCAGCGGACGCGGGTACAGCTGCTCCAGCCGGACGATCGCGGTCCGGGTGTCCTCGCGCTTCTGCCGCGCCGCGACGAGATCCCACGCGACCTTGCCCGAGCACAGCAGCACCCGTTCGACCGCCGCCGCGTCAACGGCGTCGTCGCCGATGACCGGTCGGTAACTGCCTGAGGTGAAGTCGTCCGGCTGGGAGGCCGCCGCCTTGCTCCGCAGCATCGACTTCGGCGTGAAGACGATCAGCGGCCGGTGCTCGGTTTCCAGCGCATGCTTGCGCAGCAGGTGGAAGTACGACGCCGGCGTCGACGGCTGGGCGACCGTGAACGCATCCTCAGCCGCCAACTGCAGGAACCGCTCGATCCGGGCCGACGAGTGGTCAGGGCCCTGACCCTCGTACCCGTGCGGCAGCAGCATCACCACGCCGGACTTCTGGCCCCACTTCGTCTCGCCGGAGGAGATGTACTCGTCGATGACGGACTGCGCGCCGTTCACGAAATCACCGAACTGGGCCTCCCAGATGGTCAGCGCCTCGGGCCGCGCCACCGAGTAGCCGTACTCGAATCCGAGCGCCGCGTACTCGCTCAGCAGCGAGTCGTAGATGTAGAACGGCGACTGGTTCTCGCCGACGTGCTGGAGCGGAGTCCACTCCTCGCCGTTGTTGCGATCGATGATCGTGGCGAACCGGGACGAGAACGTGCCGCGGCGCGAATCCTGCCCAGCCATGCGGACCGGCCGGCCGTCGAGCAGCAGGGAGCCGATGGCGAGGATCTCACCGGTGCCCCAGTCGATCGGGCCGGCGCTGATGGACTGTGCCCGCCGCTGCAGTTGAGGCCAGACCTTCGGGTGGACGGTGAAGCCCTCGGGCACATTGGTGTACGAGTCCGAGATGGCCTTCATCGTCTCGACCGAGATGGCGGTCTCGAGCTGCGCGGCCGGCTTCTCCGGGTAGTCCGGCGTCCGGCTGTAGCCGGACTCCTCGACGTCCTCGCGCACGTCGGCGAAATTGCGCTCGAGCTGGGCCTGGTAGTCGGCCAGGGCGGCTTCGGCCTCCTCCAGCGTGATGTCGCCGCGGCCGACCAGCGCCTCGGTGTACAGCTTGCGCACGGACTTCTTTTGCGCGATCGCGTCGTACATGAGCGGCTGGGTGAAGCTCGGGTCGTCGCCCTCGTTGTGGCCGCGACGGCGATAACACACGAGGTCGATGACGACATCCTTGTTGAAGGCCGTCCGGTACTCGTAGGCCAGCTGGGCCACCCGGATGCAGGCTTCGGGGTCGTCGCCGTTGACGTGGAAGATCGGCGCCTGGATCGTGCGCGCCACGTCGGTGCAGTAGGTCGATGAGCGCGACGATGACGGCGCCGTGGTGAACCCGACCTGGTTGTTGACGATGACGTGGATGGTGCCGCCGACGCGGTAACCACGCAGCTGCGACAGCTGCAGCGTCTCGGCAACCACGCCCTGTCCGGCGAATGCTGCGTCGCCGTGGACCAGAACCGGCAGCACCGGGTACTCGGCACCGCGGTTGAGCCGATCCTGCTTGGCGCGGGTGATGCCCTCCAGGACCGGGTCGACCACCTCGAGGTGGGACGGATTGGCCGCGATCGAGACCTTGATCTTGTCGCCGTTCTGAGCGGTGAACTCGCCCTCGACGCCGAGGTGGTACTTGACGTCGCCCGAACCCTGGACGGTGCGTGGGTCGATGTTGCCCTCGAACTCGCGGAACACCTGGCTCGGGCGCTTGCCTGCGATGTTGACCAGCGCGTTCAGGCGGCCACGGTGGGCCATACCGATGCAGACCTCGTCCAAATCGTCTGCGGCTGCGGCCTCACAGATTTCGTCCAGCAGCGGAATAGTGGTCTCGCCACCCTCCAGGCTGAACCGCTTCTGCCCGACGAACTTCGTCTGCAGGAACGTCTCGAACGCTTCGGCCTGGTTGAGCTTGAGCAGAATCCGCAGTTGCTCCTCGCGCGGGGGCTTGACGAAACCGCGCTCGATGCGTTCCTGCAGCCACCGGCGCTCCTCCGGATCCTGCATGTGCATGTACTCGAGGCCGATGGTGCGGCAGTACGAGTCACGCAGGACGCCGAGGATCTCCCGCAGCTTCATGAAGGTCTTGCCGTGCTCCTTGGCGAAGGAGCCGGTGGCGAACTCGCGGTCGAGGTCCCACAGGGTCAGACCATGCGAGGCGGTGTCGAGGTCCGGGTGGCTGCGCTGCCGGTACTCCAGCGGGTTGGTGTCGGCCATGAGGTGGCCCCGCACGCGGAACGCGTGGATGAGCTCGAGGACGCGGGCTTGCCGGTGCAACTGGTCATCGTGGCTGACCGCGATGTCCTGAGCCCACCGAATGGGCTCGTAGGGGATGCGCATCTCATGGAAGATCTCGTCGTAGAAACCCTCCTCGCCGAGCAGCAGCTGGTGGATCCGGCGGAGGAACTCGCCGGACTGTGCCCCCTGGATGACCCGATGGTCGTAGGTGGAGGTCAGCGTCATCATCTTGGAGACCGCGAGGTTGGCGATCGTGTGCTCGGACGCGCCTTGGAACTCCGGTGGGTACTCCATCGACCCGACGCCGATGATGACGCCCTGGCCCGACATGAGTCGGGGTACGGAGTGGTTGGTGCCGATACCGCCCGGGTTCGTCAGGCTGACCGTGGTGCCCTGGAAGTCGGAGACCTCCAGCTTGCCGTCACGGGCCTTCTTGACCATGAGCTCGTAGGCCTGCCAGAACGCGGCGAAGCCCATGGTCTCGGCGGCCTTGATCGACGGCACGAGCAACTGCCGGGTGCCGTCCGGCTTCTGCAGGTCGATCGCGAGGCCGAAGTTCACATGCTCGGGCTTGAGCTGGACCGGCTTGCCCTTCTCGTCGACGGCGTATCCGGTGTTCATCTCCGGCATGGCCTTGAGCGCCTTGACGACGGCGTATCCGATCAGGTGGGTGAACGAGACCTTGCCGCCTCGCGCACGACGCAGATGGTTGTTGATGACCGTGCGGTTGTCGAAGAGGAGCTTGACCGGGACGGAGCGGACGCTGGTCGCCGTGGGGACGGTCAGGCTCGCGTCCATGTTCTGCGCTGTGCGCGCAGCCGCCCCGCGCATGGGAACGCGTTCGATCTCGCCGGGCCCGGCCGGTGCGCTGGCGCCATCCGAGCCGGCCGGAGCGGCCGGTGCCGGTGTGGGTGCCGGGGCTGACGGAGCCGGCGTCGTTGCCGGAGCCTTGGCCTCGGGAGTGGGCGCTGCCGCCGCGGGGGGCGCAGCCGGCGTCGGGGCGGGTGTTGGGGCTGGCACTGGGGCCGCAGCGGCGGGTGGGGCCGGTGCGGCAGCCGGGGGTGGGGTGGACGGTGAGTCGGCGGGGGCGCCGTTCGTCGCCGTCTTTCCGTCCGCGAAGAACGCCCGCCAGGTCGGATCAACCGACCCCGGATCGGACTTGTAGCGGTCGTACATCTCCTCAACCAGCCATTGGTTGGTTCCGAAATCGGGGTTGGAGGGATCCGATGGGGCCACGGGCTCGATCGCCTCTTCCGTGTCAGCGCGCCAATTACCGTGACTCAGCCTAACGCGTGGGTCACGCACGTCGCCGGGCGATTCACAAAGGCTCCGAATCGTTCCGCTTCTGCCTCGATTGCCGTGCTGACCGATCGCCGGATGGGCGTGGCGGGAGCGACTTCGACGGTCACTTGATCAGCCGTGATGGACCGCGTCCAGGACCCTCCCAACGCGCCGTCGACGAACAACAGGCCGGTCGTGCGCATCACCGTGCCGACCTCACCGCGGACGGCGGTGAAGTCCTCCGGGTCGCGGGCGTAGGAGATGTACTCGTCGAAGGCCGGAAGAAGTAGCGCAGGCGGAACCGCGCACTCCGCCGGCGGCTCCGTCGCATGGTGCGTTTCGCCGGCGAGGTCGACCGGCTCGAGCTCGGCCAACTCGATGGCTCGGCGCGCTTGGGTGAGGGTGAGGGTGGTCCACCAGGCGAGATCCTTGGCGCGAAATGGGCCGTGGCCGCGTCCGTAGGTGCGGGCGAGCCAGGCCAATCGCTCATCCGGTGAGCGCCGGGATGGTGGCAGGTCGGCCGCGAGGTAGGTGTGTTGCCTTCCTCGGACCGGCCCGCTGTGGATCTCTCCGGTGAGCTCGGCCTCGGTCATGACGTGGGCCAGGGAATTGCCCTGCCGGACGAACCCCGCTTCGGCGAGCTGCTGCTCCACCTCCAGGCGGGTGAGGGGCCCGCGCTCGCGGATGGCGTCGATGGCGAGGCCGGCCCACCGCTCGATGACGTCGGGCGCCAGCCCGTCGCGCCGGCTGTTGCTCATCGAGGCCTGACGAATCCGTGGGGCGGTGACCTCGAGCAGGTCACGGAGGTCTTCCTTGAGCACGTCGTGCCACGTGGGTCGCAGCACGTGGGTCCGGACGAAATCGGCCCGAGCGAATGCGTCCTCGACCTCCGTCATGGTCGCGTTGCAGCGTCGGCCGATGGCCCACAGCGCCATGTCCGGCATCTGGGACTGGACGGCGCCGAGATGTCCGACGACGGCGGCGGGGGAGGCGAGCGGTTCCCCGACCAGCCGCTGGGCCGGGAGGCGGTGCGATGCGAGCGCGGATTTCATCCCCGTGATCGTGCCATGGGTCGGGCCCGATGTGATCTGCGTCTCAGCCCCCACAGAAACATGAGGAAATACTCATCTAATACTTGAGGATCTCCTCATCTTTTGCCACTCTTGATCCCGTGACTCTGACGCCCCACCGCCCGCCCGTTTCACCCACCGCTGCGACCCGGCCGACGCCGACCGGAGGCCCGTCGGCCCCGGCCAGTGGGGGCCGCCTGCTGGACCGGCTCGCCGCCGGCACCCCCTTCGGGATCGTGTTCGGCGGCCAGGGAGAGGCCGCCTGGCTCGACCATCTTGCTGACGTGCTGCGCCGGCACGACCTGGAGCTGGCGCCGCTCCTTGCGGCGGTCGAGGACCAGCTGGCGCCTGTGGCCGACGAGCTGCGGCGCGTTGGCGCGGCGTTCGAGCCGCTGGTCTGGGCGGATCGCATCGCCGCGGGGGAGTCGGCCGTCGACGAAGACTGGCCCGCCGTACCGGCCGGTGACGCACTCCTCATGCCCTCCATTGCCATTCCGGGAGTCACGCTCTGCCAGGTCGCCGGGTTGCGCGCTCTGCTCGGACTCGGACTCGACCCGGCCGGCGCGGTCGCCGTGGCCGGTCACTCGCAGGGCGTTCTCGCGGCCGCGGCGGTCGAGGACCTGCCTGACGTCGAAGTCATCGCCATCGCCCGCCTGGCCGGGGTCGCGGTCGAGCAGGTGGCCCGCCGTCAGGGGCTGCTGGGCGCCACGATGCTCAGCGTCACCGGTGCGTCGGCCGACGAGGTCTCGATTGCCCTGCGCGACCTTCCCGATTCGGCGCGCGTCGTGGCGAATGTCCGCAACGGACGGCGGTCGACCGTTCTCAGCGGCCCGGCCGACGGCATCACGCGCGCCGCCGAGCTTCTCGACCAGATTGCGACGACCGAGCCCGTTGCCGCGCTCGCTGCGTTCCACCACCCCGACCTCGCCGCGGCGGCCGAGCTTGTGGCCGACTGGGCCGAGCGGTGCGGCCTCGACCCGGTTCGGGCATCCGAACTCACCCACGCGGCGATCATCGCGCCGGTCGACTGGGTCGATTCGGTCGAGCGACTCGTGCAGGCCGGCGCTCGCTGGCTGGTCGATCTCGGCCCGGGCGACCTCGCCACCCGGCTGTCGCTGCCCGAAGCGGCGGCGTTCGGAATCGGTGTGGTGGCGCCGTCGACCCGACGCGGCTTCCGCGACCTGACGGTTGCGGGCGACGGGCCGCGCCCCCGCCAGCCATGGAGCGGCTTCCGACCCACCGCGGTAACGCTCCCGGACGGCTCGGTCCGGGTCGAGACGAAGTTCACCCGCCTGACCGGTCGGTCGCCGATCCTTCTTGCGGGCATGACGCCCACGACGGTCGACCCGGCCATCGTCGCCGCGGCGGCCAACGCCGGCTTCTGGGCCGAGCTCGCCGGTGGCGGCCAGGTCACCGAGCCGATCTTCGCCGCCAATGTCGAGCGCCTCGACGCCCTGCTCGACGACGGTCGCACCTATGCCTTCAACTCGCTGTTCCTGGACCCCTACCTCTGGCGCCTGCAGATCGGCGGACGCAAGCTCGTCCAGCGGGCCCGGTCGGCCGGCTCGGCGGTCGACGCCGTCGTCGTCACCGCCGGCATCCCGGATCTCGACGACGCCGTCGCGTTGGCGGAGGAGCTCCGGTCCTCCGGGATCGAGTACGTCGCATTCAAACCAGGCACGGTCGAGCAGATCCGGCAGGTGCTGGCAATCGCCGACGCCCTCGCTGGGGGTACCGCCCGCGACGAGAATTCCTCGTCGTCGCGGGGGACGTTTGACGTCATCGTCCAGATCGAGGGCGGCAAGGCAGGTGGGCACCACTCCGACGAAGACCTCGACCAGCTGCTCATCGAGACCTACGCGAAGCTCCGTCAGCGGGACAACGTCGTCGTCTGCGTCGGTGGCGGCATCGGCACTCCGGCGGACGCGGCGCGGTACATCACCGGGTCCTGGTCGGTGGACCGTGGCTTCCCGGCGATGCCGCTCGACGGCGTTCTCATCGGGACCGCAGCCATGGCGACGCTGGAGGCGACGACATCGCCGTCGGTGAAGCAGCTGCTGGTCGACACGACGTCGGACCAGGTCATCTCGGGTCGCAGCCAGCTCGGTGCGCCGATCCACGAGATCGACAACGCGGCTTCCCGCACCGGTCGCCTGCTCGACGAGGTCGCCGGCGATTCCGACGCCGTCTCCCGCCGGCGCGCCGAGATCATCGAGGCGCTCGATCGCACGGCGAAGCCGTACTTCGGCGATGTCGCCGCCATGACGTACGGCCAGCTCCTCGACCGCTTCGCCGCCTTGGCGAGCACCGCGGGTGCCGGCTGGCTCGACGTCACGCTGCGCGACCGATTCCACGAACTCGCCCAACGCGCGGAGGCCCGGTTGCACCCGGCCGACGAGGGCGCAATTCCCACTCTCTTCGAGAGCGCCGCTGACGTCGATGAGGCCGCGCGCGCCATGAGTCAGCTTCGGTCTGCGTTCCCGTCCCTCGACGAGGTGATCCTTCACCCGGCCGACGTGCACTTCTTCATCGACGTGTGCCGGCGCCCCGGCAAGCCGGTGCCATTTGTGCCCGTCGTCGACGCGGACGTCCGCTGGTGGTGGCGGAGCGATTCGCTGTGGCAGGCGCACGATCCGCGATTCGACGCCGACGCCGTTTGCGTCATCCCAGGGCCGACCGCGGTCGATGGGATCACGCAGGTCGATGAGCCGGTCGCCGATCTTCTCCGTCGTTTCGAGTCGGCCGTCGTGGAGGCGGTCGAGGCGCCCGCTGTCGGAGTGGACGGTCTGCGTCGCTCCGACGGCCTTGTCGGCCCGGTCTCACTGGCCCTGGCCGCCCCCGATGTCGACTGGGATGGCCGGATCGTCCGCAACCCGGTGCGGGCGCTGGGCGGGGGATGGGTTGTCGTCAACCCCGAACGCGTCGAGCACCCCGAGACCGGGGCCAGCCTCATCGCGTTGAGCGATGCGGCCGCCGGGCTCGCGGTGCCGGTCGGTGAGTCCACTCTGCGGTTCACCCTTCGGATCGATGCAGCCGTCGCCGCGGGTGCGGCGCCGGTGATCGAGGACGCCGACGTCACTCTGGGTGCCCTCCTCGAAGCGATGGCCGGCGGTGGATCGGGTGATGCGCCGGCGCACTGGAGCCCCGACCTGATCGCCGACCATGCCGCCGTCACCGCGGTGCAGAGCTTCCGCGCGGTTGCCGTGCCCGACGTGCTCGTCGGCCTGACCTGGCCGGCGATCTTCGCCGCGCTCGGCGAACGGCCCGACGTGGTCAGCGGCATCCTCGATCTCGTTCACCTCGATCACAGCATCAGCGGCGGCATCCCGGACGCGGCCACCGAACTCGCCGTCTCGGCCGAGGTGCGCGACGTCGCCGACACCGAGTTCGGTCGGGTCGTCACGGTGGACGCGAACCTGGTCGACGGAGACACGATCGTGGCCACCCTGGTCGAACGGTTCGCCCTGCGTGGCCGCCCCGGTGACGCCGAGTTGGCGACTCCGCCCGTGGCCGGTGGCGCGACGGATGAGATCCACGAAACGCCGCGTCGGCGCCGGGCCAAGGTGAGCGTCGACGCGCCCACCGACCTCAGGCCGTTCGCCGCCGTATCCGGTGACCACAACCCGATCCACACCAGCCTCGCGGCTGCCCGCGTCGCCGGTCTCGGCGGGCCGATTGTCCATGGCATGTGGTTGTCGGCGGTGGCGCAGCGCGCGGTGTCCGAGGAGACCGGTCGCACCCTCACCGGCTGGACTGCCCGCTTCCTCGCACCCGTCCGTCCGGGCGACGCGGTGGAGATCACGGCCGATCGGATCGGCGTCGTCAACGGTGACGAGGTCGTCGAGGTGGCCGCTCGGGTCGGCGGCGACGTCGTCCTGACTGCCACCGGTCGCCTCGCACCGCCGCGCACCGCGTATGTGTTCCCCGGCCAAGGCATCCAGCGCCGGGGCATGGGTATGGAGGGCTACGCCCGCAGCCGCGCCGCGCGCGAGATATGGGACCGGGCCGATGCTCACACCCGTGAGCACCTCGGTTTCTCGATCCTCGACGTCGTGCGGGACAACCCGACCGAACTGCGGGTGCGTTCGTCGGCCGGCACGGTCACGACCTTCCGCCATCCCGACGGTGTGCTGTTCCTGACTCAGTTCACGCAGGTCGCCATGGCGGTCCTCGCCTCGGCGCAGGTCGCCGAGCTGCGTGAGTCGGGCGCCTTCGTCGAGGGCGCCCTGACCGCCGGGCACTCGGTGGGCGAGTACAACGCCCTGGCGGCCGTCACCGGAACGTTGACGCTCGAAGCGGTCGTGGAGGTCGTGTTCCAGCGGGGCACGGTCATGCACGAACTGGTCCCGCGCGACGCCGAGGGTCGCAGCGACTACCGGCTCGCCGCCATCCGGCCGTCCCAGATCGGGTTGGACGATGACGACGTGCACGATTTCGTCGGTTCGATCGCGTTCGAGACCGGCGAGTTCCTCGAGGTTGCCAACGAGAACCTGCGTGGGTCGCAGTACGTCATCGCCGGCACGGTCCGCGGTTGCGAAGCGCTCGAGGCCGAGGTCGAGCGTCGCCGGGCCGAGGTCGGTGGCCGGGGCGCGTTCATCCTCGTCCCGGGCATCGACGTCCCGTTCCACTCGCGCATCCTGCGCGGCGGCGTGGACTCGTTCCGTGCGCGGCTGGATGAACTGCTGCCTGCGTCCGTCGACCCGGGGATCCTGGTCGGGCGCTATGTCCCGAACCTGGTGGCACGCACCTTCTCGCTCGACGACGACTTCCTGCGGTCGATCCTGGACGTCGTCCCGGCCGATCGCATCGAGGCTGTGCTCGCCGACCGCGACGCCTGGGCCGGCCGCGAGGGTGAACTCTGCCGTCTCGTCCTGGTCGAGCTGTTGGCTTGGCAGTTCGCCAGCCCGGTGCGCTGGATCGAGACGCAGGATCTCTTCTTCGCATCGCCGGCCGACCGGGTCAACGGTGAAGCCGGACTCGGCATCGAGCGAGTCGTGGAGGTCGGAGTCGGCTCTGCGCCGACACTGGCCACCATCGCCGCGCAGACGGTGAAGCTGCCGCGCGTCGCCCGTCGCCTCGCCGGTCCGGTCGAGGTGCTCAATGTCGAGCGCGACGCGGGCGTGGTGTTCAGCACCGACGAAGACCTGCGGGAAGAGCCCGAGAGTGAGACGTCGGCATCGGTCGAGACCGAGGATTCGGCCGAGTCTGCCGCGCCCGTCGCCCGCCGCGCGGGTTCCGCGGAACCGGTTGCCGACATCGCGTTCACGGCCGGAGACGCCACTCGCCTCCTGATTGCCTGGTGGACCAAGGTCCGCCCCGACCAGCTCGGCGCGGCCGACTCCATCGAATCGCTGTGCGACGGTGCTTCGTCCCGGCGCAACCAGCTGCTGGTCGATCTCGGCGCCGAGTTGTCGCTCGGCGCGATCGACGGCGCTGCCGAGGCCGACCTGCCGACGCTCACCCAGACGGTCACCGGCCTGGCCCGCGGGTACCGGCCGCTTGGTCCGGTCCTCTCCGCCACCGTCGCCGACCACCTCAAGGACGTTCTGGGCCCGACCGGTGTCCGGTCGGCCGCCATCTCGGACCGTGTGGCCAGCCACTGGTCGCTCGGGCCCGGGTGGGCGACCCACGTTCTCGCGCGCCTCGCCCTGGCGACCCGCGACGGTGCCAGCACACGCGGGGAGTCCCTGCGGACTGCAGAGCCGCCGGCGACACCGGCCGACGTCGATGCGCTCATCGACTCGATCGTCCTGGGCCTCGCGGCCGAGCGCGGCGTGGCCGTCGAACCTGCCGGAACCGGCGAAGCGCTTGCCGTGGACGCCGAGGCGCTCGCTGCGGTCACCGGCGGCATCACCGGAGCCTTGGTGGCGTCGGCACGTGAGCTGCTGGAACGGCTCGACGAAGGTGACGTACCGGCCGTAACGACATCGCTCGACGACGACGTCGCAGAGGTGCTGGCGCGCGTCGAGGCCGAGCTCGGGCGGGACTGGATCAAGCTCACCGCACCGGCATTCGAGGCTCAGCGCGCGGTCCTGCTCGATGACCGCTGGGCGAGTGTGCGTGAAGACGTGGTTCGCATCGCGGCTGGCCAGCCCATGAAGGCCGACTTCTCGGCCGCCGGCCCCGAGGTCGCGGCGATGGCCCGCTGGTTCGGCCTGACCGACATCGCCGAAGCCGCGGCATCGGAGGAACCGGGTGCCTGGTCCGAGGAGGTGGCCGTCGTCACCGGCGCCAGCGCCGGATCGATTGCGGCCTCGGTCGTGGCCGACCTGCTGCGCGGTGGCGCGACCGTCGTCGCGACGACGTCGTCCCTCGACGCGGCCAAGCTCGCCTTCTTCAAGGAGCTGTACCGCTCGCACGCCCGGGTGGGTGCCGCCCTGTGGGTCGTCCCGGCGAACATGGCGTCGTACCAGGATGTCGATGCACTCGTGGAGTGGGTCGGCAACGAACAGACGCGTTCGGTCGGCCCGACCACCCAGGTCACCAAGCCGGCGTTGCGCCCGACCCTGTTGTTCCCGTTCGCCGCGGGCCGTGTGCTCGGCGACGCCGCCGATGCCGGGTCTCGTACCGAGGTCGAGGCCCGGATCCTGCTGTGGTCGGTCGAGCGCCTCGTGGGCGCACGGTGGAACGGGGTGTCGGAGTCAGACCCCTTGCACGTCGTCCTGCCGGGTTCGCCGAACCGCGGCCTGTTCGGTGGTGACGGCGCCTACGGGGAGACGAAGGCCGCCCTCGACGCGCTCGTCGCCAAGTCGGTCCGTGAGCCGTGGGGTCGTCGGGTGACCCTGGCGCACGCCGTCATCGGCTGGGTGCGTGGCACCGGCCTGATGGGCGGCAACGACGCCCTGGTCGCGGCGGTGGAAGCCGCCGGCGTCCGCACCTGGACGCCGGGTGAGATGGCTGCGGAGTTGCTCGACCTGTGCACCCCCGCGGCGCGTCGCAACGCGGCCGGGCAGCCGCTGCACGCCGACTTCGCCGCCGGCTTGGCCGACATCGACCTGGCCGGCCTGACGCCCGTGACGGAGGTTCCCGAGGAGGACGCCTTCGACGGCGTCACGATCGACGCGCTGCCGCCGTCACCGGCCGACATCGCCGAACCGGCCCGTCTCCCGTGGGGCGAGGTGTCGCTCCGACCGGAGGACATGGTCGTGATCGTGGGCGCCGGCGAACTCGGCCCCTACGGCTCGTCGCGCACCCGCTATCAGATGGAGATCGCCGACGCGCTCTCCGCGGCCGGGGTGCTGGAGCTGGCCTGGGCGACCGGGCTGGTCCGCTGGGACGCCGCCGGACGCACCTGGTTCGATGTCGAATCGGGCGATCCGGTGTCGGAGGCCGCCATCGCCGAGCGCTATCGCGACGCCGTGGCCGAGCGGTGCGGCATCCGCTCCTACGTGGACGACGGCACGATGGTCGATCACTCGGCGCCGCTGCTCTCGTCGGTCTTCCTCGAGCGTGACCTGACGTTCAACGTCACCAGTGAAGCCGAGGCCAAGGCCCTGCAGGCCGCCGCGCCCGAGCAGACCGTGATCGCGCCCGTCGACCGTGCGGTGCCGACCGGCGACTGGACGGTGACGCGACGCGCCGGGACCGAGATCAGGGTGCCGCTGCGCAAGCCCATCACCCGTACCGTCGGTGGCCAGATCCCGACCGGGTTCGACCCGGCTGCGTGGGGCATTCCTGGCGACATGGTCGAGTCAGTCGATCGGGTCGCTCTCTGGAACCTGATCTGCACAGTGGACGCGTTCCTGTCGAGCGGTTTCACGCCGGCTGAGCTGATGCAGGCAGTGCACCCGGCCCGGGTCGCCAACACACAGGGCACCGGGATGGGTGGCATGACCTCCATGCAATCGCTCTACATCGACAACCTGTTGGGCAGGAGCGTGCCGAACGACCTGTTGCAGGAGGCGCTGCCCAACGTCATCGCGGCCCACGTCGTGCAGTCCTATGTCGGTAGCTACGGCGCGATGATCCACCCCGTTGCCGCGTGTGCCACCACGGCTGTGTCGGTCGAGGAAGGCGTCGACAAGATCCGCGTCGGCAAGGCGGACGTCGTCGTCGCCGGTGGATTCGACGACCTGGGCACCGAGGGCGTCGTCGGCTTCGCATCGATGTCCGCCACTGCCGATACCGAGGCCATGCGGGCGCAGGGCATCGACGACCGGCGCTTCAGCCGGGCGAACGATCGGCGTCGGGGTGGCTTCGTCGAATCACAGGGTGGCGGCACGCTGCTGCTCGCCCGCGGCGACGTCGCACTGCGGATGGGGCTGCCCGTCCTCGGCGTCATCGCGTACGCCGGTTCGTTTGGCGACGGCATCCACCAGTCGATCCCGGCTCCCGGTCTCGGCGCCCTGGCTGCCGGCCTCGGCGGGACCGATTCGCCGCTGGCGAAGTCGCTCGCGGCACACGGTGTGACGGCCGACGACATCGCTGTCGTCAGCAAGCACGACACCTCCACCGCGGCGAATGACCCGAATGAATCCGATCTGCACGAGCGTCTGGCCACCGCCCTTGGCCGCGACGTGGGCAATCCGCTCCTGGTCGTCTCGCAGAAGTCGCTGACCGGCCACGCCAAGGGCGGTGCTGCCGCCTTCCAGCTGGTGGGGTTGAGCCAGCTCCTGGTCGACGGCGTCGTCCCGCCGAACCGGAGCCTGGACTGCGTCGACGAAGCACTCGCGAAGCATCAGCGCCTCGTGTGGCTGCGGGAGCCGTTGGCCACCGGGCCGCTCAAGGCGGGCCTCGTGACCAGCCTTGGCTTCGGCCACGTGGCCGGCCTGGTCGCGCTGGTCCACCCGGAGGCGTTCCTTGCGACACTCGACGAGAGCGAGCGGGACGCCTATCAGGCCGCAGCGCGACGACGCCGCGTCGACGGTCGGCTCCGGATCGCCCGCGTCATGCTCGGCGAGGAAGGCTACGTCAAGCCGCGCGGACGCAGGCTGGGCGAGAGCTCCAAGGCCGACCTCGAAGCCGCCGTCCTGCTCGACGCCACGGCGCGGCTCGGCGAAGACGAGGTCTACGCATGCCAGTAGTCGCAGATTCGGTGATCGAGGCGGCGGCCGAGGCCGCCCTCGAGATCACGTCCGAGGCGCACCTTCTCGGCGTCGGCGTCGACCTGGTCCACGTCCCGACGTTCGCCGAGCAGCTCGACGTCCCGGGTTCGCGGTTCGCCGGTGTGTTCACACCGGGGGAGCGGTCCGATGTCGCCGAGCGTGGGGGAGGCGCGCGGCACTGGGCTGTCCGCTGGGCGGCCAAGGAGGCCGTCGTCAAGGCCTGGTCCGCCGCGATGTTCGGCCAACCGGCCGTGATGGGCGACGAGGCCCTCTCGCTGATCGAAACCGTCACTGATGCGTGGGGTCGTCCACGGGTGCGGCTCCTCGGTGAGGTTGCAGGCCACCTGGCCGACTGCTCGATTGACGTCTCGCTCAGTCACGACGGCGACCACGCGATTGCCTACGCCGTCCTGACCTCGCGGAACTGACTCAGTGCGAGCTCTCGGCCTGCAGCAGGTAGGCGGAGAGCAATCGCTTGAGTTCGATGATCGCCTCGCGATGCTCCTGGCCGTCTCGGATCGAGAAGTTGAACATCGAGTAGGCGACGTGGACGATCACCTCGGCGATGATCCGGCGCCGGTCGCGTGGCGTGCCAGGTGTCAGGGGAGCCAACACCCGAGCGATGTCGCCGGCCAGCTCCCGTTCGTAGAGAGCGGCTGTCGCCCTGGTGGCCGGAGTCGACTGGACGGCGTGCCAGACCGCGCGACGCGAGGGGTCGTCTCGCCACAGTGCCGCGACGTGGTCGAGCAGGCGATCCAGCAACTTGACCCAGTCCAGGGACGGGATCTGGGCGGCGAACTTCGCGACTTCGTCCCGTACCGCCTGGGTGTCGACCCGGTCGAGCTCGCAGACGATCACGTACTTGTTCGCGAAGAACTGATAGAGCGTGCCGATCGGCACCTCGGCACGATGCGCGACTTCCTCGCAGGTGAACGATTCGAAGCCGACCTCGAGGAGGAGTTCGCGGGAGACCTCAAGAAGCCGGTCGAACTTCTTCTGACTGCGCTCCTGGGTGGGGCGCCGCCGTGGCTCGAGGATTTCGGGGGCACTGGTGGTCATTTGGGTCCAGAGCGTAGCGGTGGTGGGCGAAAAGAGTGACGTATCAAACATGAGGCTTTACTCATGATAGTGCTAGAATGTGAGAACAACCTCATGTTTGGAGCCACCATGACGATCGCGCCAAATCACCACGCGCTGGGCCAGCACCACGCTGTGTCCCACCCCCGACGCACCGTTCTGGAACGTCGCGAAGCCGCCGCGCAGCGGATCGAGCCGCGTGGGCGCCGGACGATGACGGCCGAAGAGCGTGCTGTCGCGCTGGTCGACCGCGGCACCTTCACCTGGATCAACCGCCAGTACGCCGCCAAGGCGGGCGTGGTGACGGGCTGGGGACTCGTGGACGGACGCCCAGTGGTCGTGACCAGCCAGGATGCGGCCATCGCGTCCGGTGCCATCGGCACGGCGCTCGCCGACGCCGTGCAGTCGGCGCAGCGTTTCGCCCTCGACCACGGCTATCCGATCGTCTATCTCAACGACTCCGGCGGGGCGCGCATCCACGACGGCATCAAGGCCCTGCACGGCTGCGGCGGCATCTTCAACCTCAACGTCAAGGCGACGCGTCGCATCCCGCAGATCTCGGTGATCCTCGGGCCCTGCGCCGGGGCGGCCGCCTACTCGCCGGCGCTGACCGACTGGACGATCATGGTGCGCGAGCTCGGCCAGATGTTCCTGACCGGTCCCGACATCGTCAAGGCCGCCACCGGTGAGGACGCCACGGCGGAGGAGATCGGTGGCAGCGGAATGCATGCCGGCACCAGCGGCGTGGCTCACCTGGCCGTCGACGACGAGGAAGCAGCGCTCGCAGCCGCGCGTCATCTGCTGTCGTTCGTGCCGTCGCACGCCGGTGCTGCGTTGCCGGGCCTGCCGTCGATCGATCCCGACCCCGTTGCCGAGGCACGGCTGTCGACGGTCGTCCCGGAGAAGGCAAGCATCGTCTTCGACATGCACGACGTGCTCAACGGTGTTCTCGACCGCGGCCCGCGGTTGGAGCTGATGCCCGGCTACGCGCCCAGCATCGTCACCATGCTGGCCCGGCTCGACGGACGTCCGGTCGGTGTCGTGGCCAATCAGCCGAAGGCTCGCGGTGGGATCCTCGATGCGAAGTCGTCGGTGAAGGCAGCCCGGTTCATCAACTTCTGCGGCCGCTTCGGCGTCCCCGTCCTGACGTTCGTCGACGTGCCCGGCTTCCTCCCCGGCACGGTGGAGGAGTCCCGCGGCGTGATCACGCACGGAGCCACCCTGCTGCGCGCATACGCCGAGGCCGACGGGGTGGCCAAGCTGACCGTCATCGTCCGCAAGGCCTATGGCGGCGCCTACATCGCGATGGGCTCGCCCTCGATCGGTGCTGATCGATCCTGGGCCTGGCCGGCCTCCGAGGTCGCCGTGATGGGCCCGGGCGGTGCGGTTGGGCTGCTCCACCGGCGTGCACTCGCCGACGCGGATGATCCGGCGGCGTTGCGGGACGAGCTCGCCGCGAAGTACCGCGAAGAAGTTGCGTCCCCCTACGTCGCCGCTGACGCCGGTATCGTCGACGACGTGATCCTGCCCGAGGAGACCCGTGCACGTCTGGTGGGTGCGCTGCGAGTGATGAGCCCCATCGTGAGCACCGCTTCATGACCGATTCCGTGCCGTTGCCTGCGCCAGTTGTGGCGAACGTCTGGCAGTTGCGCGTTGCCGTCGGTGACGCCGTGGACGTCGGCACGGTGGTGGCCGTCCTGGAATCGATGAAGATGGAGATCCCGGTCGAAGCGCACGTCGCCGGCACGGTCGTCGACCTGCCGGCGCCTGAAGGGACGATCGTTCAGGAAGGCGATCCGGTCGCGGTCATCCAGTTGTGACGGCCGGCAGGTCGGCTGCTTCGGCGTCGGTGAAGACGCGGGAACGAATGATGAACCGGTTTCCGGTGGGACCCTCCAGGGAGAAGCCGGCACCGCGGCCGGGGACGACGTCGATCGTGATGTGGGTGTGCGACCAGTAGGCGAACTGTTCACGCGAGATCCACACCGGAACGGGTCCGGTCGGCCCGATGTCGAGGTCGCCCAGGTGCACGTCGGCTGCTCCGGTGATGAAAGTGCCCTGGGTGAAGCACATCGGTGCCGACCCGTCGCAGCAGCCACCGGACTGGTGGAACATCAGCGGACCATGGGAGTCCCTCAGGCCGCGGAGGAGGTCCGCGGCCTGAGGGGTGATCGCCACGCGCTCGGTCATCGGGCTCAGAAGAAGCCGAGCGCCTGCGGCGAGTAGCTCACCAGCAGGTTCTTCGTCTGCTGGTAGTGATCGAGCATCATGCTGTGGTTCTCCCGGCCGATGCCCGAGGACTTGTAACCGCCGAACGCCGCGTGTGCGGGGTACTGGTGGTAGCAGTTGGTCCACACCCGACCGGCTTGGATGTCACGCCCGGCGCGGTACGCGGTGTTGATGTCACGCGACCAGACGCCCGCGCCCAGGCCGTACAAGGTGTCGTTGGCGATGGACATGGCGTCGTCGTAGTCGGCGAAGCCGGTCACCGAAACCACCGGGCCGAAGATCTCCTCCTGGAAGATGCGCATCTTGTTCGTGCCCTGGAAGATCGTCGGCGCAACGTAGTAGCCACCCGACAGGTCACCACCGAGGTCGACGCGTTCGCCGCCGGTGATGATGCGGGCGCCCTCCTGAACGCCGATGTCGATGTAGGACAGGATTTTCTCCAACTGATCGTTGCTGGCCTGGGCGCCGATCATCGTGTCGGTGTCCAGCGGGTTGCCCTGCACGATCTGCTTGGTCCGCTCGGTCGCCGCCGGGAGGAACTGCTCGAGGATCGAGTTCTGGACCAACGCGCGACTCGGGCAGGTGCAGACCTCGCCCTGGTTCAGGGCGAACATGGTGAAGCCCTCGAGCGCCTTGTCGTAGAAGGCGTCGTCCTTGTCGGCCACGTCCTCGAAGAAGATGTTCGGGCTCTTGCCACCGAGCTCGAGCGTCACCGGGATGAGGTTCTGGCTGGCGTACTGCATGATCAGCCGCCCGGTCGTCGTCTCTCCGGTGAACGCGATCTTGCGAATGCGGTTGCTCGACGCGAGCGGTGCGCCCGCTTCGATGCCGAAGCCGTTGACGATGTTCAGGACGCCGTCGGGCAGCAGGTCGCCGATCAGGTCGATGAGCAGCATGATCGACGCCGGTGTCTGCTCGGCCGGCTTCAGGACGACGGCATTTCCGGCCGCCAGCGCGGGCGCGAGCTTCCAGGTGGCCATCAGCAGCGGGAAGTTCCACGGGATGATCTGGCCGACCACGCCCAGCGGCTCATGGAAGTGGTACGCGACGGTGTCGTTGTCCAGCTGCGACAGGCTGCCCTCCTGGGCGCGAATGGCGCCGGCGAAATAGCGGAAGTGGTCGACGGCCAGGGGGAGGTCGGCGGCCATCGTCTCGCGCACCGGCTTGCCGTTGTCCCACGTCTCGCCGACGGCGAGCATCTCGAGGTTCTCCTCGATGCGATCGGCGATCTTGTTGAGGATGACGGCGCGCTCGGCGACCGACGTCTTGCCCCAGGCCGGTGCTGCGGCGTGTGCGGCATCGAGTGCGAGCTCGATGTCTTCGGCGGTGGAGCGGGCGACTTCGCAGAAGACCTTGCCGTTGACCGGCGACGGGTTCTCGAAGTACTGGCCCTTGACCGGCGGAACCCAGCGGCCACCGATCCAGTTCTCGTAGCGGGACTTGTACGAAACGACGCTGCCGTCGGTCCCGGGTGGCGCGAAAACAGACATGAAAAGCTCCTCGAATCAGGGGGATCGTGCTCTGAATGTGACGCTAGTCACGGCCACGTTGCGAGGACGTTGCACCGGACTCTCAGCCGAGTTCGGCCGCCGGTGGTTGAGGTGGGAGCCAGTCGTGGGGGGCACCTCCCGCTTGCGGGGGACCTCGAAACCACCTACCGGCTGAGTTCGGCCTCGAGCCGTTCGGTGTGAGCCGCGACCTGCTCGAACCGAGGCGACGACGCCGGCAGCACGTGGAGGGTGCGCCGCCAGATCTCGAAATCGTCGCGCCCATGGTCGGTGTCGGCGAACGACAGGAGGGCATCGGCGTCCGCACTGGCCAGCAGGGCCGACCGCAGGCCCAGGTGCAGGCCCTCCCGCAGGTCGACGATCGCCGGCGCTGTCGAGGTGGGAAGGACGGGTCCGCGATAGGCGGCCACGGCGGCGCGCAGGCGGCCGGCGCCGAGGTGGTCGCGCACATCGCGGACGTCGGTCTGAACCGGCTGATCGAGTCGGTAGGGGCGCGAACTGAGGGTCAGCGGGTTGAGAACGTTCCGCAGCCGGGAGAGCTCGGCGCGGACCGTGACAAGCGCGTGGTCCGACTCGTTCAGTGCGACGCCGAGCTCGCCTGCGGTCAGGCCGTCGTCAGCCAACGCGATGAGTAGCAGGAGCTCGCTGTGCCTCGGGCTCAGGCGGGTCGTCGTCTGTTCGCTCCGGAACAGGGCGGCATGAACGCCGAGAACATCCAGCCGCGGGCTGGACCAGCCGGGAACGCTCACGCCGACAAACGGTTGGACTCGGGCCAGCCTGAGCTCGGCCTCGACGGCAGCCACCGTGGCTCGAACCAGCGACAGGCTTTGGACGCTGGCGACCTCAGGGCCGCCGGTGAGGTCCAGGACGCCGAGGATGGCGCCGGTGTCGGGGTCTCGGATGGGCGAGGCGGAGCAGCTCCAGGGCGTCACCGAGCGAGCGAGGTGCTCGGCGCCGAGGATCTGGACTGGCCGGCCGAGCGCCAGCGCGGTGCCGGGCGCGTTGGTACCCACGCTGCCCTCGCTCCAGTCCGCGCCGGAGACGAAGTTCATCGACTCGGCGCGGGCGCGGAGGTCGTGCGCACCTTCGACCCAGAGAAGCTGGCCGACTGCATCGCTGACCGCGACCAGGAGGCCGGCCTCGGTGGCGCTTTCGATGAGGAGCCGGCGGATCACCGGCATCGCAGTCGACAACGGGTGAGTGGCGCGGATGTCCGCGAGGGCCGCGTCGTCGAGCCGCACCGCCGCCATCGACGACTCGGGGTTCATGCCGACGCCGATGCTGCGCAGCCACGAGTCACGGACGACGTCGCGGAGCGCCGGGTCGGGGACACCGGACTCGACGAACTGGTCGTGCGCCTCGTTGAGGTAGCGGGTGAGTGCGTTGAGGTCCGTTCCCGGTGGGAAGGCGTGATCGTGCGTGCCCACCGGGGACTGCCTACGCGGTCTCGAGCGCGGCGTCGAGGGTGATGGTCGTCGCCGCGAGTGCCTTGCTGATGGGGCACCCGGCCTTGGCCTTGTCCGCGGCGGCCTGGAAGGCGGCGTCGTCGATGCCTTCGGCCTCGGCACGGACGGTCAGGTGAATCGCCGTGATCTTGAAACCGCCCTCGGGATCGGGGCCGAGGGTGACTGCCGCGGTGACGTCCGACCGGATGGGTGTGCCGCCGGCTTGGGCCACCTCGTTGGAGAGCGCCATCGAATAGCAGGACGAATGGGATGCGGCCAGGAGCTCTTCAGGCGTCGTGACCGAGCCGTCGTTGTCGTCGGAGGCGCGCTTGGGGAACGAGACGTTGAACGTGCCGAGGCGTGAACTGCTGAGCTCGACCTGGCCTGAGCCGTCTTGCAGTCCGCCGTCCCAGGCGGTGCGTGATTCGCGAGTGGGCATGGCCCCGAGGCTACGCGGTTCCGGTGGCATCGGTCGCGGGAACGACCTCGTACCGGGCATTGATGAACTGCTTGGCGCGGCTGACCTCGACCAGCCGCAGGCGGGCGGAGTCCAGGACGCGGGGCAGCAGCGGTGCGCCGGCGCCGAGCGTGACCGGCGCGATGGAGACGTGGACTTCGTCCAGCGCTCCGGCGTCGGCGAACTGGCCGACGAGGTCGCCACCGCCGACCAGCCACACGTCCTTGTCGCCGGCTAGTTCGCGGATGGCCGGCAGATGCTCGCTCACCTCGCCGCTGACGAAGCGAACGTCCGAGCCGGGGATCACCGGCAGGTCGGTGCGGGATGTGAAGACGTACGTGGGGCGGTCGCCGTGGAACTCCTGCCACTTCTCCGGGTGCTGAAGCAGGTTGTCGTGTTCGACGATCCAGCGGTACGTCGACGAACCCTCGACCATCACGCCCACACGCTGGATGAACTTGTCCATCTCGGCGAGGGACTCCTCGCCGCCGTCGACGACGAACAGCCAGTCCAACGAGTGGTCCGGATCGGCGAGGTACCCGTCGAGCGTGGTGGCTGTGGCATACACGAAGCGCGTCATGGTGCGACGGTACGGCCGAACGACGACGGTTGAGAGAAGCGCCCCCGGCAGGATTCGAACCTGCGCTCCCGCCTCCGGAGGGCGGTGCTCTATCCCCTGAGCTACGGGGGCCCAAACGACCACGTGAGCCTACCAGCGGGCACCCGCCGCGAACGGCGGCGGGATCAGTGGCTTGCGCTGCCGGTCGTGGCAAGCGTCGCGCCGAGGCCAATCATCATGGCGCCGCCGGCCGTGCCGAGATGATCGAGGCGTTGCGGCTTGCGCGCGAACCAGTCGCGGGCGCGCGACGCGGCCACCACCCAGCAGCCGTCCGAGACGATCGCCATCACGCAGAACAGCGCGCCGAGGAGCAGAAGCTGCAGTGCGGCCGGCGCCGAAGCGTCGACGAACTGGGGGAGGAAGGCGGCGAAGAAGACCAAGGTCTTGGGGTTGGTGACTCCGACGACGATGCCGGTGCGAATCGATCCCCAAGCCGACGCCGACCGCGGTTTTCCACGCAGATCCAAGGCCAGGCGAGCCTGCCCACGGTGCCGGATCGCCTGGACGCCGAGGTACACGACGTACGCCGCACCGGCCAGCTTCAGCACCGTGAAAGCCGTGGCCGAGGCCGCGACGAGCGCGCCGAGGCCGATCGCCAGCGCGACGATCTGGCCGAACACTCCAACGCCGTTTCCGACCGCTGACAGCAGTGCGTCCCGCCGCCCTACCGTCAGCGCGCGACCGAGGGTGAACAGCAGGCTCGGGCCGGGAACCTGGATGAACAGGATCGAGGCGAGGACGAACGCGACCAACTGGCTGGTGGATGACACGAATCCATGATCGCTCATTGGCGCCGGGGACTACCGTGAAGAGGTGCCGCCAGAGCAATCCGGGGTGGGGCGGTCCCCCCGCGTCCTCATCGTCGACGACGCGCCCTCCATCCGGCTGCTGATCCGCACCAATCTGGAGCTCGCTGACTTCGCCGTCGAGGAAGTCGAGGACGGCCTTGCCTGCATGACTCATCTGGCGGACGTGGACGAGCTGCCCGATGTCGTCACCCTCGACGTGATGATGCCCAAGCAGGGTGGCCTCGCCACGGCTGCCGCCATCCGGTCCGACCCGCGCACCGCCGGAGTCGGCATCGTCATGGTGACCACCCAGAACCTGCCGAGCGACATCGCGCGTGGTGAGCGCGCCGGCGTCGACGCCTACGTCACCAAGCCGTTCGACCCGGACGACCTGGTCGCGACGGTGAAGGCCGTGGCGGCCCAAGCGGCAGCGCGCGCGGAGGGACGCCGCTGAGGCGGCGGTGCGCACCCCGGAGCCCTCGCGGTCCCGCCGGTACGCTTGACCGGTGACTCCGGAGCAGCTTTCTGAGGCCTTCGTGGCCGCCCTCGCCGACCTCGTCGCGGAGGGCGCGATCACGCTGCCTGATGGCGTTCCGAGCACCGTGCTGGTGGAGCGACCGAAGGTCAGGGAGCACGGTGACTACGCCACCAATGTTGCCCTGCAACTGGGTAAGAAGGCCGGCCTCAATCCGCGCGAGTTCGCCGGGTTGCTCGCCGAGCGCCTGTCCGGCCGCGACGACATCAGCTCCGTGGAGGTGGCCGGGCCCGGCTTCCTCAACGTCAGGGTGGCTGCGGCCGCCCAGGGGACGGTCGCCGAGGACGTCGTGCGTGCCGGCGCGGCCTACGGCACGAACGACGCGAGCGTGGGCCAGCGCATCAACCTCGAGTTCATCAGTGCGAACCCCACCGGCCCGCTCCACCTCGGGCACACCCGCTGGGCCGCCGTCGGCGACGCGCTCGCCCGTGTGCTGCGCGCCTCGGGCGCCGAGGTCAGCACCGAGTTCTACATCAACGATCGCGGCTCCCAGATGGACAAGTTCGGCGCTTCCCTGATGGCGCGTGCGCAGGGGGAGATGCCGCCAGAGGACGGCTACCACGGTGAGTACGTGGCGGCCCTGGCCGCGCGGGTGGTCGAACTGAACCCCGGCGTCCTCGACCTGTCACGCGACGATCAGCTCCAGGTGTTCCGCGACGCCGGCTACCAGCTCCAGCTCGGCGAACAACGGTCCGAGCTCGAGGAGTTCCGCACCCAGTTCGACGTGTGGTTCTCCGAGATCTCTCTTCACGAGATCGACGAAGCGGGGGTGAGCGTGGTCGAGCACGGTTTCGACCGGCTGCGCGAACAGGGGCACCTCTACCAAGCCGACGGCGCGACGTGGATGCGCACGACGGACTTCAAGGACGACAAGGACCGCGTCCTGGTCAAGGCAGACGGTGAGTTGACGTACTTCGCCTCCGACACCGCCTACTACGTGAACAAGCGCGAGCGTGGCTTTGACCGCTGCATCTATCTCCTGGGCGCCGACCACCACGGCTACGTCGGACGGCTGCAGGCGATGGCGGCCTGCGTCGGCGACACCCCGGGTGAGCACCTCGAAGTGCTCATCGGCCAGCTGGTCAAGATCATGCAGAACGGCGAAGAGCTCAAGCTGTCCAAGCGAGCCGGCACGATCGTGTCGCTGCGCGAGCTCATCGACCTGATCGGAGTCGACCCGCTCCGGTACACCCTCAGCCGCTACCCGGTCGACTCGCCGCTGACCCTCGATGTGGCCGAGATGACCAGCAAGAGCAACGACAACCCGGTCTACTACGTCCAGTACGCGCACGCCCGGTTGTCCAGCATCCTGCGCAATGCCGCCGACCTCGGTATCGCGGTCGACCTGGCGGCTTTCGACGCCGCCGAGCTGGCCGCCGAGCAGGAGGGTGACCTGCTGCGCGCGTTGGCCGAGTTCCCCCGCGTGGTGGCACGGGCGGCCGAGCTCCGTGAGCCGCACCGGGTCGCGCGGTATCTCGAGTCCACCGCCGCTGCCTTCCACCAGTTCTACGACCACTGCCGCGTTCTTCCCCAAGGCGACGAGACGGTCGCGCCGGTTCACCATGCTCGGCTCGTGTTGGTGGCGGCGACTCGCCAGGTCATCGCCAACGGCCTCGCGCTGTTGGGTGTCAGCGCGCCGGAGCGGATGTAGTCATGGGATCGAGTGGCTCGACTCACTGGTTGCGGATCCCCGAGGATGTCGACGCCTTGGTGCCTGCGCTGTGGCCGTCCGGTGTCTCCAAGGTCGACGGTGTCCTGACCGTCGCCGGCCTCACCGCGGTCGAACTCGCGGCTGAGTACGGAACTCCCACATACGTCATCGACGAGATCGACTTCCGGGAGCGTGCGCGAGCGTTCCGCGATGCCTTCGGCGGCGTGGGCGCGGACGTTTTCTACGCCGGCAAGGCGTTCCTCTGCGTCGCCGTCGCGCGGTGGATTGCCGAAGAAGGCCTGAACCTGGACGTCTGTACCGGTGGGGAGCTGGCGGTCGCCCTGCGCGCAGAGTTCCCGCCGGCCCGAATCGCCATGCACGGCAACAACAAGTCGGTCCCCGAATTGCGGCGAGCTCTCGAAGCCGGCGTCGGCCGCATCGTCGTCGACTCGCTGGATGAGATCGATCGGCTGGCCAAGTTGACTGCTGAGCTCGGCACGACTGCCGCGGTCCTCATCCGTGTCACGCCCGGCGTCGAGGCCCACACGCACGAGTACATCGCCACCGCCCACGAAGACCAGAAGTTCGGTTTCTCGATCGCAGGCGGCGCCGCGATGGAGGCCGTCCGCCGGGTCGTCGATGTCGCGAACCTGACGCTTCTCGGCCTGCACTCGCACATCGGATCCCAGATCTTCGACACCGATGGTTTCGACGTGGCCACGCGTCGCGTGCTCGGCCTGCACGCCGAGATCAAGACCGAACTCGGACTTGAACTGCCCGAGCTGGATCTCGGCGGCGGATTCGGGGTCGCGTACACCACGGGCGACGACCCGTCGACGCCCAAGCAGTTGGCCGCCGGCATGCGGGCGATCGTGGAAGCCGAATGCGATGTGTTGGGCATCGCGATTCCGCGGCTCGCCGTCGAACCGGGTCGTGCCATCGCGGGCCCGTCGACCTTCACCCTCTACGAGGTCGGCACGGTCAAAGAGGTGGAACTCGACGGCGGGGCGAATCGGAGGTACGTCTCGGTCGACGGCGGCATGAGCGACAACATCCGTCCGGCGTTGTACGGCGCCGACTACTCGTGCACGCTGGCGTCGCGTCCGTCGTCGGCCGAACCCGTGTTGAGCCGCGTTGTCGGCAAGCACTGTGAGTCCGGCGACGTCGTCGTCTACGACGAGTTCCTGCCTGCCGACACGCGGCCGGGCGACCTGCTTGCGGTGCCGGTCACCGGCGCCTATTGCCGGTCGCTGGCCAGCACCTACAACCACGTCCCGCGCGCCGCGGTCGTGGCGGTGCGCGCGGGCGAGTCCCGGGTCATCCTGCGACGTGAGACCGAAGCGGACCTGCTGGCGCTGGACGAGGGCTAGGCGTCAGGCTTCGCAGAACTGAATCGGCGTCTCGGCGCTGGTCGACTGCGTGTCCTTCTCTTCGCCGTCGATGGTGATGACGCAGGTCGAGTGACCACCTGACGAGGAATCCATGCCGACCTGCACGACCGGGAAGCCACTGTTGACGGTGCGGCTGCGGGTGACGCTGCCCTGGCCCCACTCGCCTTCCTTGTCGTCGCGGAAGGTGATGAGGTAGACCGCGCCGCCGCGGACGCTCACCTCGACCTTGTGTTTCCCGCGCTTGCCGAACTCGCTGTCGAAGGAGTTGGGCCGAAGGCTCTTGGGGATTCCCGCCTTCGCAGGACCGGGGGTGAACGGCGGGACGGCTCGAACCACCTCGTCGTCGGGGGCGTCCGGACGGCCGATGGGGTTGCCCGACTTGGCACCCACAGCGGCGACACTGACCAAGGCCAGCCCGAGAATGATGACGATGCTGGCCGCAGCCATACGAGCGATGCGACGCATGGGGCAAGCGTACCTGCGGCGAACGAACGGGCTGCACGCCGCGAAGCGGTGTGAACACCCACCCGCGCGCGCCGATACCCTTGTGCGGTGAGCTCCCTGAAGGTCGCCCTGCTCGGCTGCGGCGTCGTCGGTTCCGAGGTCGCGCGCGTCCTGACCAAGGATGCCGGCGAACTGGCGAACCGGGTCGGGGTGCCGCTGGAGCTCGTCGGCATCGCCGTGCGCGACCTCGAGCGTCATCGCGGCCGTGGGCTGCCGGACGACCTGTTCACGACCGACGCGAGTGGGCTCGTCGCGCGCGGCGACCTGGACATCGTCATCGAGGTCATCGGCGGGATCGAGCCCGCCCGCGAGCTCATCTTGTCGGCGCTCGAGCACGGCGCATCCGTCGTGACGGCCAACAAGGCATTGCTGGCACAGGATGCCGCGACGATTTACGACGCCGCGGCGAAGGCCGATCGTGACCTCGCCTTCGAGGCGGCCGTCGCCGGGGCGATCCCGATCATCCGGCCACTGCGTGAGTCACTGGCCGGCGACACCGTCAACCGTGTGTTGGGCATCGTGAACGGCACCACGAACTTCATCCTCGACGCCATGACCACCACCGGGTCGAGCTTCGAGGAGGCGCTCGCCGAGGCTCAGCGTCTCGGGTTCGCCGAGGCAGATCCCACCGCCGATGTCGAGGGCCATGACGCCGCCGCGAAGGCCGCGATCCTGGCCGGGCTGGCGTTCCACACCCGGGTGACGATCGGCGACGTCTACTGCGAAGGGATCTCGGGCGTGACGCCGGCCGACGTCGCGTTGGCCCGCGAGATCGACTGCGTCGTCAAGCTCCTCGCGATCTGCGAGAAGATCGACACGCCGGACGGTTCGGCCATCTCGGCGCGTGTCCATCCGGCGATGATTCCGGACACGCACCCACTGGCCAGCGTCCGAGGTGCATTCAACGCCGTATTCGTCGAAAGCGAGGCCGCCGGCCAGCTGATGTTCTATGGCCCGGGTGCCGGTGGTTCGCCGACCGCAAGCGCCGTCCTCGGTGACGTCGTCTCGGTGGCCCGCAACCGCGTCCGCGGCGTTGTCGGGCCGGGGGAGTCGACCCACGCCGACCTCGAGGTGGTGGACATCGGGCGCACCCGCACGAGCTACCACCTGGCCATCGACGTCGATGACCGCACCGGCGTGCTCGCCGCGATCGCCCACGTGTTCGCCGATCACGGTGTCTCCATCAAGACCGTGCGGCAGGTGGGGCACGATGAGGATGCACAACTTGTCATCGTCACGCACGAGGCGCTCGACGCCAGCCTTGCCGCAACGGTGGCGGCGCTGCGGGAGCTCGATGTCGTCCACGACGTCTCGTCGGTGATGCGGGTTGTCGAGGGCGGATGAACAACTCAACGAAGGTCCGGGCGGGAAGCGTGTGATGGGGTCTCAAGAGCAGTGGCCGGGTGGGATGCCATGGCGTGGCGTCATCACCGAGTTCCGTGATCGTCTGCCGCTTGCGGCCGATGCGCCGGTCATCACGCTGAGCGAGGGCGGGACGCCGCTCGTCCCGTCCGCGTGGTTGTCCGGACTCACCGGCTGCGACGTCCACGTGAAGGTCGAGGGCAGCAACCCCACCGGCTCGTTCAAGGACCGTGGCATGACGGTCGCGATCTCCCACGCGGTCGGCGAAGGTGCCAAGGCTGTTGTGTGCGCATCCACCGGCAATACCTCGGCGTCGATGGCGGCCTACGCCGCCCGCGCCGGGCTGACCCCCATCGTCCTGGTGCCGCACGGCCGTATTGCCGCCGGCAAGATGGCCCAAGCCGTCATGTTCGGTGCCGAGATCATCCAGATTCGCGGCGGCTTCGACGAGTGCCTGCAGTTGGCGCGAGGCCTCGCCGATGAGTACCCGGTCTCCCTGGTCAACTCGGTCAACCCGATGCGGCTGCAGGGACAGAAGACGGCGGCGTTCGAGATCATCGCGCAGCTCGGCAAGGCGCCAGACCTCCACGTCATGCCGGTCGGCAACGCCGGCAACATCTCGGCGTACTGGATGGGGTTCGGCGAATCAGCAGTCGCGCCGCGCATGTGGGGGTTCCAGGCTGCCGGCGCCGCCCCTCTCGTTGTCGGTCACCCGATTCCGCACCCGGAGACCGTCGCCACCGCCATCCGGATCGGCAACCCGGCTTCGTGGGACCTCGCCATTGCGGCGCGGGACGAGTCCGGCGGCCGTATCGACTCCGTCACCGATGACCAGATCCTGGCCGCACAGCGTGCCCTGGCCCGGCACGACGGCATCTTCGTCGAACCGGCGTCCGCCGCCGGTGTGGCCGGCCTCGTGGCCGCCGCCGACGCCGGCGAAGTCGATCCTGGCCAGACGATCTCGGTGACCGTGACCGGCAACGGGCTGAAGGACATCGAGACAGCCTTGTCCGGCATCGATTCGATCGTGGACTCCGTCATCGACGTCGACGTTCACGAGGCAGCGCGGGCGGCCGGCCTCGCATGAACGCAGCCCAAGGTGCGAGCGCCGTCGTCGTCCCGGCCTCCAGCGCGAACCTCGGTCCCGGGTTCGACGCGTTCGGTCTCGCACTCACGCTGCGCGACGAGTTTCTCGCGACCGAGATCGCGTCCGGCATGGAGGTCGAGGTCATCGGCGAGGGTGCCGACAGTGTCCCTCGAGGACCCGAGCACCTCGTCGTACGGGCGATGGAGGCGGCGTTCGACCACCTGGGCGTCCGACCGACTGGCATTCGGCTGACCTGCACGAACGCAATCCCGCATGCCCGTGGGCTCGGCTCGTCGTCGGCAGCGATCGTCGGGGGACTGGTTCTCGGTGGGCAGCTCGTCGGTCAGCCTCTCGACGATCACGATCTGCTCGTGTTGGCGACGCAACTCGAAGGCCACCCGGACAACGTTGCGGCAGCAATTCACGGCGGGTTCACCATCGCCTGGAGCGAGCCCACCGGCCCGCAGGCACTGCGGCTCGACGTGCACGACCTGCCGCTCACGGTTCTCGTGCCGCCGTCCCCGGTCTCGACGGAGATGGCCCGGCGGCTGCTTCCCACGCGCGTTCCACTCGCCGATGCCGCATCGAATGCCGGCCGCGCCGCGTTGCTGGTGGCGGCTCTGCAGGGGCACCCCGAGCTCCTGATGCCGGCGACCGAGGACCTGCTGCACCAGGCCTACCGCGCTGAAGCGATGCCGCAGTCGTATGAGCTGGTCCAGGAGCTGCGGGCGGCGGACATTCCCGCCGTCATCTCCGGTGCCGGCCCCTCCGTGCTGGCCTTCGCGCGCGAACTTCCGGTGCCGGACGGCTGGGACGCCCACGAGCTTGACGTCGACGCAGGCGGCGTCAAGGTCCGCTGAGTCGAGGACGGCGGATCGCACCCACCTGTTACAGTTAAGGCGTCGGAGTCGAGAATCTTCTCCCCGACAGCATCACTCTGATGAACCAGCTCATTCGAGCTGACCTACGTGACGGATTCCCGCCCGCAAGTTTCGGCTCGCCGGTTACGGAACCGTCCAGCAAAGGAATCACGTGTCTGACAAGACGACCGAAAACCTCGAATCCCCCGCGCCGGTGGAGACGCCCGATGGAACTGCGCCCGAGTCGGTTACGACTGATGCGCCGGCCAAGGAGACTGCTCCCAAGAAGTCCGGTGGCGGCCTCGGCGGCAAGGTCCTTGCCGAACTCCAGGAGATCGCTGCCGAACTCAAGATCGATGGTGCATCGAGCATGCGCAAGGGCGAGCTGATCGATGCCATCAAGGCGGCTCGCGGTGACGCGAAGCCCGTCGAAACGCCGGCCAAGGTCGAAACGCCGGCCAAGGACGAAACGTCCGCCAAGGACCAGAAGTCCACCGACGCCGACGAATCGGCCAAGCCCAAGCAGGGCGGCAACCATCGCGCGGCCGCGAACAAGGGCGGCAATCAGAACCGTGGCGGCGACCAGAACCGTGGCGGCGACCAGAACCGTGGCGGCGACGCCGACGGCGACGACGGCGCCGAGGGCGGGGGCCGCCGCCGCAACCGCCGCGGCCGCAACCGCAGCGGAAACCGCGGTACCGACGGGGACCCGGTGATCACCGACGACGACGTGCTCGTACCGGCAGCCGGCATCCTCGACATCCTCGACAACTACGCGTTCGTGCGGACCACGGGCTACATCCCCAGCGAGAGCGACGTCTACGTGTCGCTGTCGATGGTGAAGAAGTGGGGCCTGCGCAAGGGTGACGCGATCGTCGGCCAGGTCCGGCAGCCGCGCGAAGGCGAGCGCAAGGAGAAGTTCAACCCGATGGTGCGCGTCGACACCGTCAACGGCATGACGATCGACGACGCCAAGAAGCGGGTCGAGTTCGCCAACCTCACGCCGGTGTACCCGACTGAGCGCCTGCGGCTCGAAAGCCAGGCTGCCGGTCTCACCGGACGCGTCATCGACCTGGTCGCGCCGATCGGCAAGGGCCAGCGCGGCCTCATCGTGTCGCCGCCCAAGGCCGGCAAGACCTTGGTCATGCAGCAGATCGCCAATGCCATCACCGAGAACAACCCTGAGGTTCACCTCATGGTCGTCCTCGTCGACGAGCGCCCAGAGGAGGTCACCGACTTCCAGCGTTCGGTCAAGGGCGAGGTGATCGCCTCCACGTTCGACCGCCCGGCCACCGACCACACCACTGTCGCCGAACTCGCGATCGAGCGGGCCAAGCGGCTCGTCGAACTGGGCCATGACGTGGTCGTCCTGCTCGACGGCATCACTCGTCTCGGCCGGGCCTACAACCTGGCCGCGCCGGCGTCCGGCCGGATCATGTCCGGCGGCGTCGACTCCTCGGCGCTGTACCCGCCGAAGAAGTTCTTCGGTGCGGCGCGCAACATCGAGGACGGCGGCTCGTTGACCATCCTCGCGACTGCCCTGGTCGAGACCGGCTCGCGCATGGACGAGGTGATCTTCGAGGAGTTCAAGGGCACCGGCAACATGGAGCTGCGTCTGCGGCGCGAGTTTGCCGAGAAGCGCATCTTCCCGGCCATCGACGTCTCGGCGTCGAGCACGCGCCGTGAGGAGCTGCTCGTGGACAAGGACGAGCTCGCCATCGTCTGGAAGTTGCGTCGCCTGCTGGCCGGTTTGGAGGGCTCGCAGGGATTGGAGCTCGTCCTGGACAAGCTCAAGAAGTCCGGCACCAACACCGAGTTCCTGCTGCAGATCAACAAGACGATGCCCGAGGTGCCCGAAGCATGACCACCGTCTACGACTTCGCGGCCACCGACATCAGTGGCGTGGAGAAGGCTCTCGCCGAGTACCAGGGCAAGGTCCTGCTCATCGTCAACACCGCTTCGCAATGCGGCTTCACCCCGCAGTACGGGCCACTTCAGGAGCTCTACGACACCTACTCCAGTCGTGGCCTGGTCATCCTGGGCTTCCCGTGTGATCAGTTCGGCCACCAGGAGCCCGGCGACGAGGGTGAGATCGCGACGTTCTGCGAAAGCCAGTTCGGCATCACGTTCCCGATGTTCAGCAAGATCGACGTGAACGGCAAGAACGCCCACCCGCTGTACAAATGGCTCAAGTCGGAGAAGAGCGGCGTCCTCGGCGGTGCCATCAAGTGGAACTTCACGAAGTTCCTCGTCGATCCCGAGGGCAACGTGGTCAAGCGGTACGGCTCGACCACGACCCCCGAGAGCATCGCCGCCGACATCGAAAAGCTGCTTCCGGTCGAGTAGCCGATTAGCCCCGGCTTGAACGAACTGGCAGTATTGACCCTTGGTCTGGTTCACCGGCAGAAGGCCGGACCCAGCGCCGCAGAGAGGAACTTCCCATGAAGCGCGACATCCATCCCGAGTACGTGGTCACCCAGGTCTCCTGTACCTGTGGAAACACGTTCGAGACTCGAAGCACCGCAGCCGACGGCACCATCAAGGCCGAAGTGTGCTCGAACTGCCACCCGTTCTACACGGGCAAGCAGAAGATCCTCGACACCGGCGGTCGCGTCGCGAAGTTCGAGAAGCGCTACGGCAAGAAGTAACTGAGGCGTGTTCGAGGCCGTCGAGTCCCTCGTCGCCGAACACGCGTCACTGGAGCAGCGTCTCGCCGACCCTGCGGTACACGCGGATCAGGCCGAGGCAAAGCGTTTGGGTCAGCGGTATGCCGAGCTGACCCAGGTCGTTCGCGCCTTCCAGGAATGGGAGCAGGCGACCAACGACCTCGCCGCCGCGCGCGAGCTGGATGACCCGAGCTTCGCCGAGGAGATCGCCGGCCTCGAACAGCGCATCCCGGCGTTGGAGGAACGGCTGCAGCACCTGCTCGTCCCGCGCGACCCCACGGACAGCAAGGACGTCATTCTCGAGATCAAGGGCGGCGAGGGCGGCGAGGAATCGGCGCTGTTCGCCGCCGACCTGTTGCGGATGTACTCCCGCTACGCCGAGCGCCGCAACTGGAAGGTCGACGTCCTCGACGCCACCGAGACGGCCATGGGCGGGTACAAGTCGGTGACCGCCTCCGTGAAGGCGAAAGGCACGCCCGAACCCGGCGAAGCACCCTTCGCGCTGCTGAAGTTCGAAGGCGGCGTCCATCGCGTCCAGCGGGTTCCGGTCACCGAGTCGCAGGGACGCATCCACACCTCGGCGGCCGGCGTGCTCGTCCTGCCGGAGGCCGAGGACGTCGACGTCGCCATCGACCCCAACGACCTGCGCATCGACGTGTTCCGTTCGTCCGGCCCCGGTGGGCAGAGCGTCAACACGACCGACTCGGCCGTGCGGATCACCCACCTGCCGACGGGCATCGTGGTCAGCTGCCAGAACGAGAAGAGCCAACTCCAGAACAAGGAGCAGGCGATGCGTATTCTGCGGTCGCGCATGCTGGAGGCGGCGCAGGCGGCGGCCGATGCCGAGGCCTCCGACGCCCGGCGGTCGCAGGTCCGGACCGTTGACCGGTCCGAACGGGTCCGCACGTACAACTTCCCGGAGAACCGCATCTCCGACCACCGCACCGGATTCAAGGCGTACAACCTCGACCAGGTGATGGACGGTGCGCTCGATGACGTCATCGCGTCGTTGGTCGAGGCCGACCTCGCTGAGCGCCTCGCGAACGTCGACCAGTGAACCCCAAGCGGGTCCTTGACGAAGCGGTG
>DATEDT010000021.1:0-28712 GCA_035281505.1 Aeromicrobium sp.
ACGGCTCGAGCGTGACGTAGAGGGTGCAGCCCTCGAGCCGCCAGGTGCCGCGCGATGCCGCAGCCTCCCGTAACGCGACGATCTCGGCGTGCCCCGTCGGGTCGGCATCGCGTTCGCGCGTGTTGCGGCCGGTGCCGATCACCTGGCCCGAACCATCCACCACGATCGCGCCCACCGGGACGTCACCGGACGCCAACGCTTCGCGCGCCAAGCCCAGCGCTTGCGCCATGTGGGCGTCGGCTTCCTCGCTGGGGTTCACGTGTGAATCGTTCCACGTGGTTTCGAGGGCCGCTGCGCGGCCACCTCAACCACCGAAACGAGCTGTTCACCTTGGGACGGCAAGATGTGCCCGTGCTCCAGTCAGTGCGTCGATGGTTGCCCTCGCGATTCCGCGGCACCGAGATGCCGCGCCCGAGCACGTTCCGAATCCCGGCCGACGTCGACTTCGAGACCGGCTTCCGCAAGACCGTGATGGAACCGGCCGCTGACGCCGTCACCCTCCTGGAGCGGTACGAGCTCGACCGCGCCCGCGCAGTCCACGAGACCCGCAAGGACCTCAAGAAGCTACGAGCCGCGATCCGGCTGCTCCGGGACCACGTCGATGAGGAGTTCAGCGCCGCCGAAGGCGTGCGGCTGCGCGATGCCGGCCGGTTGCTCGCGTCGGCCCGTGACGCGGAGGTCAAGGTGCGAACGCTGACGTCGCTCCGCACGCGCGGCGTCCTCCCGGTTGACGAGAAGGTCCTCGACGACTGGACGGCGGCGCTCGAACGCGACCGCGACGACCTGGTCCGCCGGCTCGATGACCCCCACGTACCCGTTGGCTCGACCGCGGCCGCCGTGCGCTCCATCGACGCAGTGATCGAGGAATGCCAGTCCGTCGCCGCTTGGCCGGTCACCGGGCTGACCCTGCGCGATGTGCGGCTCGCGCTCATTCGGGAGCGTTCCCGTGGAATCGCGGCCATGGGACTGGTTGCCGAGGGCGGCGACGACGCCGATGTCCACGACTTCCGCAAACGGATCAAGGACTTGTGGCATCACCTCGACCTGCTCTGCGACGTCCTGCCCACGGTCACCGAGGCACAGGTGCAGCTCGCCCACGAGGTGTCGGACCTGCTGGGCGACCACAACGACCTCGCCGTGCTGGTCGAGGACGCCCGCGCCCGGCCGGACATTGTCAGCGCTCATGACCTCGTCACCATCGACGAAGCGGTCCGAGCAGTGCAGGAGGATCTTCGGGCGCGGGCGCTGGAAGAAGCGCGCACCCTCTACAAGGGCCTGATCTGACGCTCAGGCGACGTCCAGGTGCGCGGTGAAACGCACCAGGTCCGGATCAGCCCGGACGACGCCCAGCGGCTGCTCGTGCTCGGCGAAGTCGACGTGAATGTCCTGGCGGATCTCCCCCGCTCCCGGACCCAGCACGATCACGCGCGTCGCCAGAGGCATCACATCGGCGGCCTCACGTGCGGCGATGACGATCGTCTTCCCGGTCTCTTTCCAGATCGCGTGCAGGTCTTCCTGGAGGCGATCCCGGTCGTCCCGGGTCAAGCCGGCGAACGGCTCGTCGAACAACAGCAGATCCGGGTCGAGCACCAAGGCCCGCGCCAGTTGCACCCACACGTCGGCGTCCTCGGACGGCTGGATCACGACGCCACGGCGTCCCGGTCCCACGACGGGTTCGCCGCCCAGCAGCACCATGCCCTCGGTCGGCAGCAACTGGCCGGCAAGAATGCTCAACAGCGTCGACTTGCCACTGCCTGACGGTCCCACCAAGGCGACGACGGCGCCGCCGTCGATCGTGAGATCCGTCGTGGCGAGCGCCGCGACGGCACCGGACGGCTCCGACTGGAAGGTGTGACCGACACCCTTGAGCACAAGGTCGGGCACCGTCGGCGTGAACTTCATGCTTCGACGCTACGGGCCCGCGCGCCGATCTTGCCAGAAGCGGCAGGCTGCAATCCGGTTACGAATCGACCAACAGTCGGTGGCTTCGAGTCCCCAAGCACTCCGTGCAGGGGGTACCGCTGGCGCCTCCACAACCACAGATCGTCAGAGCGCGCGCAGGATGTCCTCGACGCGATCCTTGGCGTCACCGAACAGCATCTGCGTGTTGTCCCGGAAGAACAGCGGGTTCTGGACTCCGGCATAGCCGGCGGCCATCGACCGCTTGAACACGATGACGTTCTTCGCTTCCCAGACGGTGAGCACCGGCATGCCGGCGATCGGGCTGGTGGGATCCTCGGCCGCTGCCGGGTTGACCGTGTCGTTCGCGCCGATGACCAGGACGACGTCCGTCTCCGCGAAGTCGTCGTTGATCTCGTCCATCTCCAGCACGATGTCGTACGGCACCTTGGCCTCGGCCAGCAGCACATTCATGTGGCCGGGGAGGCGGCCGGCGACCGGGTGGATGCCGAACCGGACGTCGATGCCCTTCTCCCGCAGGTGCGAGACCAGCGACGCAACCGGGTACTGCGCCTGGGCGACCGCCATGCCGTAGCCCGGGGTGATGATGACGCTGGAGGCATCGGCAAGGAGCTCGGCGGCTCCCTCGGCGTCGATCTCGCGGTGTTCGCCGTAATCCGCGTCGTCGCCGGACGGCGCCTCGATGCCGAAGCCGCCGGCGATGACCGAGATGAACGATCGATTCATCGCCTGGCACATGATGTACGACAGATACGCACCGGAGGAGCCGACGAGAGCGCCGGTGACGATCAGCAGGTCGTTGTCGAGCAGGAAGCCCGATGCGGCCGCCGCCCAGCCGGAGTAGCTGTTCAGCATCGACACCACGACCGGCATGTCGCCGCCGCCGATCGAGGCCACCAGGTGCCAGCCGAGCGCGAGCGCCAGGGCGGTCACCACCACCAACAGCCACAGCTGCGGGTCGATGACGAACCAGACCGTCAAGGCGACGAACGCGACGAGCGAGCCGAGATTGATGACGTTCTTGCCCGGCAGCATCATCGGCGCCGACTTCATCCGCGCCGACAGCTTCAGGAACGCGACGATGGAGCCAGTGAACGTCACGGCACCGATGAAGACTCCGATGAAGACCTCGGCGTCGTGGATGCCGAGGTACTCGACGTGGTGCGGGTCGGCGCCATGGGTCCCGAAGTACCCGTTCCAGCCGACGAGGACGGCGGCCAGGCCGACGAAGCTGTGGAACAGCGCGATCAGCTCGGGCATGGCGGTCATCTCCACCACGCGGGCCCGCCACAGGCCGATGACAGCTCCGACCGCGATGGCGCCGAGCATCAGCCAGACGCCAAGACCGGGCGAATTGTCGATGACCAGCCACGCCGTGGTGATCAGCGCGAGCGCCATACCGACGATGCCGTAGCGAAGTCCCTGCCGGGACGTCTCGTGCTTCGACAGGCCGGCCAGGCTGAGAATGAAGAGCAGCGACGCGACCAGGAACGCCGCGAGTTCGGTCGAGGGGAAAGTCACGCCGTCATCCCTTCGAGAACATGCTGAGCATCCGGCGGGTCACGGCGAAACCGCCGAACACGTTGATGCTGGCCAACAGGATGGCGAGAGTCGCCAGGGTACGGATCACCGGGTCGGCCTCGCCCACTTGCAGCAGGGCACCGACCACGATGACTCCGGAGATCGCATTGGTCACCGACATCAGCGGGGTGTGCAGCGCATGGGCCACGTGTCCGATGACGTAGTAGCCGATGACGATGGATAGGACGAGCACCATCAGATGGCCGGTCAGGTCCGGGGGTGCGAGGGCCGCGAGGAACAGCAGCACCGCAATTCCCACCGCGGTGAGCAAGGCCTTGCCGCGGGCCGTCAGCTTCGCCTTGGGCTCCGGCTTCGCCGGCGCCTCGGCCGCCTTCGCCGCCGGCGTGGCCGACACCTGCACCGGCGGTGGCGGCCACATGTTCTCGCCGCCCTTGGTGACGGTGATGCCGCGTACGACGACGTCGTCGAGATCGAAGACGGTCTGACCGTCCTTGCCCGGGGTCAGCAGCTTCATCAGGTTGACCAGGTTCTGGCCGTAGAGCTGCGACGCCTGCGCGGGGAGTCGGCCGACCAGGTCGGTGTAGCCGATGATCGTGACGCCGTTCGGGGTGACGATCTTCTCGCCCGGCACGGTGCCCTCGACGTTGCCGCCGTTGGATGCGGCCAGGTCGACGACGACGCTGCCCGGCTTCATGCTGGCGACGTCGGCCGCCGTCAGGAGCTTCGGCGCCGGACGGCCCGGGATGAGCGCGGTGGTGATGACGATGTCGACGTCGGCGGCCTGCTCGGAGTAGATCTCGGCAGCCCGGCGGTCGTACTCCTCGCTGGTGGCACTGGCGTAGCCGGTGCCGGTCTGCTCGACCTCGACGTCGACCGGCAGGTACTCACCGCCGAGCGACTTGACCTGGTCGGCGACCTCGGGCCGTGGGTCGGTGGCGCGCACGATCGCGCCCATCACGCTGGCCTGCCCGATGGCGGCCAGGCCGGCCACACCCGCGCCGGCCACGAGGACCTTGGCCGGGGGCACCTTGCCGGCTGCGGTGACCTGGCCGGACAGGAACCGGCCGAACGCGTGGGCCGCCTCGAAGACGGCGCGGTAGCCGGCGATGTTGGCCATCGAGCTGAGGACGTCGAGGGACTGGGCGCGCGAGATGCGCGGCACCGCGTCCATGGCCAAGGCGGTGATGTTGCGCGCGGCGAGCGCGTCGACGAGCTCGGGGTTGCCGGCCGGCGCAAGCAGTGCGACCAGCGTCGTTCCCTCTCGAAGGCGGGCCACTTCGTCGAGCGTCGGCGGGTTCACCTTCAGCACGATGTCGCTGCGCCAGGCGTCGTCGCGGGAGACCACGGAGGCGCCTGCTTCGGTGAAGCCTTCGTCGGCGAAGGACGACTTGGCGCCCGCTCCGGACTCGACCACGACGTCGTATCCCAGCTTGATCAACTGAGCGACGGTTGCCGGTGTCCCGGCCACACGCGTCTCGGCCGCCTGGCTTTCGGCGACCACACCAATGGAGGTCATCCCGGGAAGGCTAGCGAATCCTCACCAAGGATGTGTGTCAGGAGTGCGGTTTTCCGCCGCGCGCCACCCCGCGGATGCTCAGCAGTGGTCGCTAGCGGCGCAGCCGCGGGAGGCGGCGCAGCCGCCGAAGCGACCTACGAATGCCTGTGGATCGCTGCGTTGACGTCGACCGAGGTCCCCCCACAATCGCGTCATGGCGTTCATGTACCTGCTTGAGTGCGGCGATGGCACCTTTTACGCGGGAAGCACACGCAATCTGGTTGCTCGGCTTCAGCAGCACCGTCGGGGGCAGGGGGCGCAGTACACCCGAAGCCGACTGCCAGTGCGCCTCGTCTACTTCGAGTCCCACGACGACATCGGCCGCGCGTTCGGTCGAGAGAAGGCGGTTCAAGGGTGGACGCGCAGCAAGAAGCGGCGCTTGATTGAGGTCGGACCGGGACACCGGGTCACCGAGGACGACGGCACACGGCTCGACTTCCTGACTTAGGCGGTCGCTTCGGGCCTACGGCCCTCCCGGCGGCTACGCCGCCTAGCGACCAGATTGAGCAGCCACCCCGCGGATGGCGTCGGCGATCTCGACCGGCACCTGTTCCTGGAGGAAATGACCGCCCGAGGTGCTGGTGACGGAGGCTTGCGGGAGGAGCCGGGCGGTGCGGTTCTTGAGTCGACCGAGCACCGGGTCGCGATCACCCCAGACGAGGGCGGCCGGACCTTCGAACGACTCGACGAACTCCTGGCAGCGCTTCAGCAAGGGGACGGACCGGTGCTCCAAGGAGTCGGGGACCTCCCGCGCCATGGCCAGCACCGCGCCACGGTCGCGCCAGGTGCGAAGGGGGTACTTGTAGGCGCGGGCGTCGTCACCCACGATGCTGTGCCGCTCACCCTGCCCCAGGTTCAGGTTGTTCTGCGGGTAGCCGAGGCCACGGAACAGCAGGTCGCTGGCCACCGGCAGACGCGCCAGCTTGTGGAACAGCGTGGGGTTGAAGCCTTCCTTCGGTGGCGTCACCGCGGTGTTCCCCAGCACCAGGCCGGTCATCCGGCCCGGCCGATCGGCCAGCGCCAGCGTCCCGATCGCACCGCCCCAGTCCTGGCCCATGAAGATCAGGTCGTCCAGCTCGAGGGCGTCGAGGAACTGGCCGAACCAGGCGGCGTGGTTGGTGAGGTTGTGGTCCGAGGTCCTGGCCGGGCGGCTGGAGAAGCCGAAGCCGATGAGGTCGGGCATGATCACGCGCAGCGGCTCACCGGCCAGCTCCGCGGCGACCTTGCGGTAGAGGAAGCCCCAGGTCGGATTCCCGTGGAGCAGGACCACGGGGCGGCCCTGACCCGACTCCATGACATGCATCTGCTGGTCCCCGACGTCGACGAGGTAGCGCTCGAAGGGGACGAGCTTGGCCAGCCAGTCGGGCAGGTCCGGCGCCTGATGCTTCGAAATACTCAACGACCGACCTCCGGGGCGGCGACCAGCTGTTCCAGGGCGCTGCGCAGCTTCTCCGGCATGGCGATGGGACGCCGCGTTTCCCGGTCGACGAAGACGTGGCTGAAGTAGCCGTGCGCCACGGCCACGTCGATGGCTGCGGTGAAGACCGCCAGGCCATAGGTGACGGACCGGTTGCCGAGCCGGTCCACGCGCAGCCCGACCCGCAGCGAGGCCGGGTACTCGATCGGCGCGTGGTACCGACACCCCGACTCCACGACCAGGCCGATGACGTCGCTGCCGTGGATGTCCAGGCCCCCTTCCTCGATGAGGAACCGGTTGGCGACCGAGTCGAAGTATTGGTAGAAGACCGCGTTGTTGACGTGCCCGTAGACGTCGTTGTCGGTCCATCGGGTGGTCACGTCGGCGACGTACCCGTAATCGTCGATGGTCGGAATCTCGTCCTCTGTCATCACCAGCACCTCACGGCGTCCCGGAAGATCGTGTCCAGCTCCGGCTCATGGATGGGCATCGGGGCATTGTCGAGGAGTCGTCGTTGCGGGGCCGCACCGGAGACGAGATCCGGAACGTCGTCGAGCGTGTAGCCCACGCCGCCGATTCCGTTGGGCGTCCCGACGGCACGCATCAACGATGCGACCGCCTCATCGAGGCCGGTGTCGAAGCCCAGTAGCTGCGCCGCCTCGCTGTGCCGCTGCGGCGACGTCTCGGCGAGGAACCGGAACGCGGCCGGCGCGTTGACGGCGACCGAGAACCCGTGCGGCACGAGCCCGGGGAGGTCGGCCGGCGGTGGGTATCCGTCGGGGACGTAGTCGCGCACCCGCCCGGCGACGGCGTAGGCCATCGCGTGCGGGACGTGGACTCCGGCGTTGCCGAAGGCGATCCCGGCAAGGGTCGCCGCCCACATCATGTGATGACGGGCCTCGGTGTCGCCGGCATCGGTCACGGCCCGTTCGAGATAGCGCCCGATCAGCGCCATCGCCTCACGGCAACCGAGGTCGCTCCAGGGGTTCGCGCCCTGGCCCCCGGGCCTGCTGGTGGCCGGCGACGGCACGGGTCGCGCGGTGAACGGCCGTGCCGTGAACGACTCAATGGCGTGACACATGACATCGAGGCCACTGGCCGCGACGACGTTGGCCGGCAGCGTGGCGGTCACCCGCGGGTCGACGACGGCCTCGGTCGGTCGGAGCCGGGGCCCGGCCACACCGGTCTTGGCGTGCGCGGCGAGCAGGTCGAAGATGGCGATCCCGGTGACCTCGCTGCCCGTACCGGAGGTGGTCGGGCACGCAAGGTGCGGCGCCAACGGCCCCGGGATGGGTAGGCCTTCGCCGATGGGGGCGTTCACGAAGTCGAGCAGCGGGCGCCGGTGCGTGGTGAAGAGGTTGGCGAGCTTGGCCGTGTCGATCACCGAGCCGCCTCCGAGTGAAACATAGGCAGCGGCGTTGGCTTCACGGGCGAAGTCGATCGCAGCCTCGATCGACACGTCGGTCGGTTCGACGGCGACCTCGTCGAACACTGCCACGTCGAGGCCGGCCTTCCGAAGCGCACCGTCGACGTCGGCGAACCACTCCAGGTCGCGCATGCGGCCATCGGTGATCAATGCGACCCGCTTGGCATCCCCCGCTGCTGCACACAGCGCGGCCACCCGGTCACCGACCTCGTGCAGCGACCCCTCACCAAAGGTCACTCGGGACGCATCGACGGTGAAGGCGCTCTCCAGGCCGGCTTCGGCCGCGTACAGGTGTCCGCACGTCACACGCGCAGGATAGGCCTACAGCGTCGTCAGTGGTTTACTCCGATCGTGGTGATCCTCGACCTGCTCGCCATCCTGGTCTTCGGGATCTCCGGGGGTCTGACGGCAGTCCGCATGCGGCTCGACATCTTCGGCGTCATCGTTCTGGCGATGGCGACCGGCCTGGGCGGTGGGTGGATTCGCGACGTCCTCATCGGCGCCCTCCCCCCGGCCGGGCTCGCGGACTGGCGCTACCTGGCCACGCCATTTGCCGCCGGGGTCGTGACCTTCTTCCTCCACCCGGCCCTGGGTCGCATGGAGCGCGCCATCAATGTCTTCGACGCGTTCGGCCTCGGCCTGTTCAGCGTGGCCGGTGCGGTCAAAGCGACGGAGTACGGTCTCGGGCCGCTGCCGGCGACCGTGCTGGGCTTGGTCACCGGCGTGGGCGGAGGAATGCTGCGCGACGTCCTGGCCGGACGCGTGCCGACCATCCTGCGCAAGGGGGAGCTGTATGCGGTGCCGGCAACGACGGGTGCGGCGATCGCCGCGGTCGGCTTGTACCTCGGTGCACCGACCGCGGTTGTGGTCGTGCTCGGCGCGGCCGTGACCATCATCTGGCGGCTGCTGGCCATCTGGCGCGGGTGGACTGCTCCGGAGCCGGTGGGCCCTGCTGCGTGACGTGATCTAGCGGCGGATGCCCTTGTAGATGGCTCGCCCGACGAGCCACGGCTCCAATGCACCCCAGGCCGGGATGGTCCAGGGACGTCCCTGGGGGCTGAACACCTCCAAGCGGTTGTCCTGGGCACCGAGCACCGACCCCCACCTGCGCCGCAGCGGCTTGAACCGCTTCGGGGTGCCATGGCCGAAGTCGGCACGGATGTTCCGGGCGAGGAGCCGATCAGCGCGAGCGCGCGCCGACGTCCGCAGCGGATCGGTGGCGGCGACGTCGCCGATGGCGTAGACGCCGTCGATGCCCGCGACGCGCAGGTGGTCATCGACCACGACGAACCCGTCGTCGTCGAGATGCTCCCGCGGGATCCATGCCGTGTTCGGGGTGGCGCGTCCGATCGCCCACAGCACGGCATCGGCTGTTCCGGCCGGCTGGCCGGTGGACCAGGTGACCGGGTCCCGCGTGATCTGGTCGGCGCGAAATCCGTCCGGGACGACCGCCCGATGCCCGCCGTGCAAGCCGACTCCGCGCTCGTCAAGCCGAGGCCGCAGGGTGCGCCAGACGCGCGGATGGTGATGCGGAAGTGCGTGCTCGCCGGGGAAGTACAGGTCGACCTTCTTCTCCGGCCAGGTCGTGGAGATGTTCCAGGCACTGCTGACGGCCGCGGCGCCTCCGCCGATCACCATGACCGAGTCGGCCGATGCGATCTGTGCGTGCGCGCCCCTGAGTTCGTCGGTGACCTCCTGCTCGCTGCGCAAGGCGGGGGTGCGCCAGAACCCGTTCGAGACGCCGGTGGCGATGACGAGGGCGTCATAAGGCTCCTCGTGCAGCGAACCATCGGCAGTGCGGACCTGGACAGCGCGCGCTTGGATCGCAAGGTCGGTCACGACGCCGTGCACGATGCGCACATCGCCGAGTCGGTGGAACCGGTCGAATCCGATCCGGTAGCTCCGCTCCCACTCCTGCGGTCGCGTCAGCCTCAGCCCGAGCTCCTGGCCGCTGACCAGTCCCGGCTTGGCCGAGATGCCGACGATCTCGGCGTGCGGCGCAAGGTGGATGGCGGTGAGGAGGCCGGTGTCGCCGAGCCCGGCAACCACGACGCGCGGCCGGCGATTCACGCGGACCGGCGTCGAGGCGGGCGCGGCACGAAGCGGGCCACCCGATCGATGACGCCTTGATAGGACGGGCGGCGTTCGAGGCTGCGTTGTTCCATCATCGGGATGCTCGCGCCCTGGAACATCGCGAGCATCAACAGCGCGCCCACGAAGATCCACCACCAGGTGCCCGGCGCGGCGGCCAAACCGAAGAGCCCGAGCGCCAGCCAGAAGCTGAACTCGCCGAAGTAGTTCGGATGCCGCGACCACGACCACAGCCCGCGGTCCATGACCTGGCCTGGCTGCTTCGTCGCCGCAAAGCGGTGCAACTGCACATCGGCCACCAGCTCCAGGGCGACCGCACCCAAGCCGACGACGAGCGCGGCCGTGTCCAGCCAACCGAGGCCGCGGTCACGCTCGGTCAGGACGACGTACACCGGCAGCATCCCGGCGAACACCTGAAGGGTCGGAATGACATGGATGGCCATCAGGTCGACGACGAACTCGAATCGGCCGGCCTTCTCCCGCAACATCGGGTAGCGCCAGTCCTCGTGGTGGACGCCGGGGAACGTGTGGATCCAGTTGCCGGTCAGCCGGATGGCCCACACCCAGATCACCAGCAGGACCAGCCACGCGCGGGCGTCGTCGGCCGGCGCGTCGGACTCCACCCACCAGGCGATCGCCAGGAGCGGCGGCAGGACGCTCCAATACGGGTCGTAGAAGCTGGAGTTGTGGTGCACCCGGCTGGCCACGAAGACGACCGCCGTCGCCAGCAGATCGGCGATGAGGCCGTCCAGCCAGAGCCGGCCCGTGGCCGGGCCCCAGGCGAACCAGGCGGCAAAGACCCCGAAGGCGATCAGGTAAACGCCGAGGACCCGGACCAGCGACGCCGTCTTGCTCACCCAGCGAGCATAGAGCGCAACTAGAACCTGTTCTAGGCACTTGAAGCCGTCAGCCCCAGAAGATTTCGGTGGGATCGGCTTCGATCTCGGCCAGAATCTCCGCGACCGTGCCCGGCTGAACGAAGTCCGGTTCCCACAGGTCGTAACGCTGCGGGCGGGAGTCCCGGTCGAAGCAGTAGAGCGTCCACGACCCGGTTGCTGCGCTGTAGCTCAGGCGCGCCGCCGGGACGCGCAGCCAGTCTCCGCCGAAATCGGCGTCCATCCGGGTGGCCTCAACGATGTCCACGACTGAGCCCTTGACGTCGCACTCGAGCCGGGCGCGATCAGCGAACTCGGCCGGCGAGCCGGCGGCGCAGTACTGCTCGATGAGCGCGAGGTCGGCCGGCGGAAGCGTCATCGTCGGTCCTCGCCGAGCCTGATCAACTCTTGCGGACGAACTCGGACTTGAGCTGCATGGCACCGAAGCCCTCGATCTTGCAGTCGATGTCGTGTCCGCCGAACCCGTCGCCCAGTCGGATGTTCTTGACCTTCGTGCCGACCTTCACCGACTGTGACGAGCCCTTGACCTTCAGGTCTTTGATCACCGTCACCGTGTCGCCGTCGGCCAGCGGGGTACCGAAGGCGTCAGTGATGACGGCTGCCGCCGCCTCGGCTTCCGCCTCGGCCTGCGTCCACTCGTGCGCGCACATCGGGCACACCAGCAGCGGGCCGTTCTCGTAGGTCATGTCTTCGCCGCAGGCGGGGCAGGGAGGCAGTGCGTCAGTCATGGGTCTCCGTCGAATCGAGCGTCAGCCCAGTAGTACCAGAGCCTGACGTAGCCTCGTGGGGATGGCGTTTGAACAGGCCGCTTCGCTCGGCACCCGGGTGCGCGCGTGGGTTCGGCCACGGGTGCCCGCTGCAGTCGGCTTCGCGATCTGCGCATTCGCGACGATGGTGATCTCGGCGCCCATCGTGTTGGAGCGGGCCATCGAGGACGTGCAGATCTCCGACCGCCTGGGCACCTTCCCCGTCGACGTGAGTCTGTGCCACGACGGCCGGTCGACTTTCGACACCGGCTTGTTCGGCAAGTTCTACTGGGACCAGACCGGACCCGGCGGATTCGGGGTCTACGCGCGAGCCAGCGGTCCTCCCGACGCCGGAGGCACCCTCGCGTCGTATGTCGACCCGCAGTTCGTCCAGGCCAACGTGGCCCTGATCAACGATCCGGATGCCGTAGTCCGCATCTACTCGGAGAAGTTCGCCGACGGCATCCGTGACCGGGTCGTGCGCACCGAACTCACCGCCGGCCTGCTCGGCGGAGCCGTCCTGTTCCTCATCATCCCGCGTCGACGGCTGCGCGGGATTCCCCCGGCCCACGTCGCCGTGGCGGCTGTGCTCCTCGTCGGCGGTGCGACCGCCATCTCCGCGGCCATCGCGGCCCAGTCGTTCCGCGCCTGGCCGTGTAGTGAGCCGACCGGGGTCGAGTACTCCGTGCCGGGCATCTCCCGGCTCAGCTTCGGCAGCCCCGAGACACGCGAGGTGGCGCAGCAGGTCCAGCCGTTCACCGACAAGAACCTGAAGCGCATCCGTGAGCAGGCCAAGCTGTATGAGACGGCCGCGCGGGCCAGTCTGGCCGAGCAGCTCGACACACAGCGCAGCGAGCTCGCACCCCGAGACGGCGAGACTCTGGTGGCCGCCGAGGCCGATCCCCAGGGCAGCTTCGTCGGGGCGCGCATTCGCACCCGGTTGTACGCCGAGTTGACCGAGCTGCTGGGACGCCGGGCCATCTCGCTGCGCACAATCTCGGGCGACGTCAGCTCGAACGGGACGATCGCGGAGTCGGAGTTCGTCGCCCGCGAGTCACGCGTCAGCCCCGGCATCCGCACCGTGGCCAGCCTGGGTGACCACGACTCCCCGGACACCTGGCAACAGATGCGGGACGGCGGCGTGATCGTCCTCGACCTGAGGGCCATCAACGTCGCCGGGCTGCTGGTGGCCGGGGCCAATGACCGCGAGCGCAAGAGCCTGTTCGGCGGCATCATCACCAACCCCAGCGGTGTCAGCGAACAGGAACTCGGCGAGCGGCTGCGCGCCGCGACCGGCGGGGAGCCACGGATCGTGCTGCTGCATCAACCGGACGCCGCGGCCGGCTACCTGGAGCTGGCGAGCTTCGACCGGGTGCGTTCGCTGCGGGGCAGTTTGACCGAACCGTACGACGACGGGATCGACGACCAGCCGCCCGGCACGGTCAACGTCGGCCATCTGCACGAGCTCGACGGCCCGTGGGTGCTCTGGAACACCGACGGCCCGAAGATCACCTGGACCGTCGTCGACCAGCTCGGCACGGCCGGCGGAGTGGAGAATCGGCCGACCGTGAACCGATTCAGTACGCCCACGTCCGCCCCACTGAAGCCGCTGACGGTGCGGCTCCAGTTCGTCAACAAGAAGTCTGGCCTGCAGACCGGCTACGCCACGATCAGCTGCAGCACGGAGGGCGCGTGCACGGTCTCCGATCGTGTCGATGTCGGGCTGCCGGGCGGCCAACCGCTGACCATCGAGCCATCGGCCCCGGATCCGAACCGCCACTTCCTGGACCCCGCGAACTGGCCGGCCGGCGATCGGTTCGTCGGCCCGCCGCCTACGCCGGCGACCGACCGAGAATGACGACCGACGCAGCGGCTTCTTCACCGTTGTGAAAGCCACCACCGTTCTCGGCGATTGCGATGCGCGCACCCTCGACCTGCCGTGACCCGGCCCGCCCGCGCAGCTGCTCGGTGAGCTCGAAGACCTGGCCGAGACCGGTCGCCGCCAGCGGATGTCCCTTTGACTCCAGCCCACCGGACGGGTTGATCGGGATCCTCCCGCCGATCGTCGTCTCGCCCCTGGCCGCCGCCGGACCTCCCTCGCCCGGGGGCACCAGTCCGAGCAGCTCGGACTGGAGAATCTCACCGAACGCGGTGGCGTCGTGCACCTCGGCCACGTCGACGTCGTCCGGCCCCACGCCGGCCCGCTCGTAGGCTCGAGCCGCGGCCTTCCCCGCGAGATGCCCCTCGAACGTGGAGATGTCCCGGTCGCTGCCTGACCCGATGATCGAGGCGAGCAGTTCCACCGGGTGCTCGGCGCCGAGCCGGCGAAGCCCCTCGTCGTTACAGACGATGACCGCTGCGCCGCCATCGGTCGTGGGCGAACACATCGGAACCGTCAGCGGATAGGACAACGGACGCGCCGACAACACCTCATCGACACTCATCTTCATCCGGAAATGGGCCCGCGGATTGTCCACCGCATGACCGTGGTTCTTGGACGAAACTGCGGCCAGGTGCTCCTGCGTCGTACCGAACAGGCGCATATGATTGCGCGTCCACGCCGCATAGATGTCCATGAAGATCGACCGCGTCCCAAGGTCGGCGTCGTCGACCGCACCGCCAAGCTCCTCGAGGATCTTGACCAGCGCCGCCGGGTTCGACACGTCGTAACCGCTGTCGAACAGCGCCATGGTCCGCGCCCGGTCGTCGATGTTCATCTTCTCCGCGCCCACGGCCAGTGCGATGTCCGCTTCACCCGCACGAACCGCCATCGCCGCCAGGTTCAGCGCGGTCGAGCCGGTCGCGCAGGCGTTCTCCACGTTGTAGACCGGCACGGTCTGCAGCTCCATACCGCGCAGCGCGATCTGCCCGGGGATCGTGTGCTGACCCTGCAGCGCTCCGTCGGTGATGTTGCCGTAGAAGGCGATGTCGATGTCGCTCACCTGAGCATCGCCGGCGTCGGCGAGCGCCTCCCGAACGGCCCAGCGGGCGAGATCATGGCCACTGTGTTCGGGATGCACGGCGAACGGAGTCATGCCGACTCCGGCGATCCAGGTCCGGTCAGTCATCGTCACTCCTCACGGCACCAAGACGGCACGGCCCGAGATCCGGCCGGCTTCCAGGTCGTCGAACGCGCGCTGCGCGTCGTCCAGCGGGTAGGTCACCGTGTCGACGCCGATGTCACCGGAGCGAGCCAAGGCGAGGACTTCCGCCTGATCGGCTGCGGCACCTCCATAGGGACGCTGGACGTTGACGCCCCACGGCAACACCTCGCCCTCCAGACTGGCGTTGAACGGGAACGAGCCACCACCGAGGCCGACGATGCGCACAGCACCCGACGGCGCAACGACTCTCGTCGCAAGTTCGACCGTGGGCTGTACGCCGACGAAGTCGTAGACGACGTCGGCGCCGTAGCCATCGGTGAGATCGAGGACCTGCGCCGCGACATCTGCCGAGGCGTCGAACACACCGGCGGCGCCCTTGCGCAGGGCCAGCTCGAGTTTGGCTGGGTCCGAGTCGACAGCGACGACCTTCGCCTTGGTCGTGGCGCCGAGAATCTGCAGGGCCATGTGCCCGAGCCCGCCCACCCCGATCACGACCGCAGTGGCCTCCTCGTCCAGAAGACTCCGCGTCGAGTTGATGGCATGCATCGGCGTGAGGGCCGCGTCCGCGAGCGGTGCCGCACCGACGACATCCAGTCCGTCAATGCGATCGACGTGCTGTGCGGCGACCCTGATGAACTCGGCCATGCCGCCGTCGGCACCGATCCCGGGCGTCAGCGGGAACATGGTGCGGCTACCGGCCACCGCACAGGCGTTCTCCCGCCCGGCTCGGCACGGCCGGCATCCCCCGCACGACCAGACGGCCCGCACCAGCACGGCGTCGCCCACCGCGACTTCGGTCACGTCCGCCCCGACCGCCTGAACGTGTCCGGAGGTCTCATGCCCCATGGTCGTGCCGAAGAACGGCCAGTTCGCATCCTGGTGAAGGATGTGCAGGTCTGAGTGACACAGGCCCGCGCCGGCGACTTTGACCAACACCTCGGTCTCGGAGATCTCCGGGATCGGGACGTCCTGAATCTCGATCCGCCCCGCGGCGACGAGTTTGACTGCTCGCATGCGTTGTCCTCACGTTGTGTTTGAAATCTGATGTCCGGGTGTCACGACAGCCATCGCTGAAGTTCCAGCGCGATGGCCACTTCGACGCCACTGGTCGACAGCGAGCGCGGAAGGAGATCTTCGGCGCGCTGGATCCGGTGAGACACGGTGTTGCGGTGGGCGTACACCTCGTCGGCGGTCTTCGAGCCGTTGTACATCCGGTGGATGTAGACGCGCACCGTCTCCCGCAGTTCGGCGTCTGCCCCGGCGAAGTCACCGAGGATGCGCGCGATGAACTCCCGCGCCGCCTGTTCATCGCGCGACGCCAGGGCCGCGAGCGCCACCTCGTCGAACGACGCACACTGAACCTGGCCTCGCCGCAGCATGAGGCGCTGGGTCTCGACCGCCTCGTAGTGACTGCGCCGGAAGCCGTCGGTCCCCGCACCGGCCGAGCCCAGTGCCACCCTCACGTCGGGGAACCCGGCGAGGTTCGAGGCCAGCCCCGATTCGGCATCCGCCGCATCCGCCATGGCGAGCCACAACCATGCCGAACTCGACGTCGCCTGGACCCAGAGCGACCTTTGAACGCTCTCGGCGGCGGTCAGGTGAAGCGCGGCCTGTCGCAGCTCCGCCTGATTCGGTGACGCCGGATCCATCCACACGATGGCGGCGATGTGTTCGCCCGCCAGCGAGTACTTGAGGCGGTAGGCCGCCAGCTCCTCGTCGAGGGCAGCTCCGTCCAGGATGTGTCGGACGGTCTGGAACCTCAGCTCATGCGAAGCGCCTCCCTGCGGCCCGGCGGCCCGCACGAGCTGGTCACTGACCTGGAAGATCGTCTCGTCGATCCAGCGGGACAGCGACGTGGAGGCAACCGCGAGCGCATCGTTGAGTGTGTCCTGATCCGTTGCGGCCTCGAAGGCGATGCGCATCCAGGCGCGCCACAGCGCCTCGCGTCCGGCCGAGTATGCGGCCCAATGGTCCTGGATCGCCCCGCGCTGGTTGAGCGAGTGAGCGATGCCAAGCACTGCCGGGGCGAGGACCGGATCGACTGGGGCGAGCGGTGCCGCGTGGATCGAGCGAAGCCAGTGCGTCACGTTGTGGCGCGTCGCCGCCGCCGTCTCCTCGGCCAGCGACGGCAGATCACCGAACCGGGCCAGGACGGGCCGGAGGGACGCTGCTTCGACCTCCGCGAGCACACCCCGGACCGGGTCGAGCGCCGTGGTGGCCACGTCCCGAATGAGGTCTTCGACGGCTCGAGAGAGATCGGGCACCTGCGGAACGACGTCCGGACTGAAGATGGTCATGCGTGAGCCCCTCAGATCGCCCGGCCGGCCGACGCCCAGAAGGCGTCCCGCAACTCGCGCTTGAGGACCTTGCCGTTGGCGGAGCGCGGAAGCTCTTGGATGAACACCTGCTTGGGTGCCTTGACCGACCCGAGCCGCTCCTTGCATCGGGCGATGACCCGGTCGGGATCGACGGTCTCGCCGGCCTTGGGTTCGACGACCGCGGTGACGACCTCGCCCCACTTGTCGTCGGGCAGGCCGATGACGGCGCAGTCGTTGACGGTGCCGAGTGCGTGGATGACCGCCTCGACCTCGGACGGAAAGACGTTGAAGCCGCCGCTGATGATCAGGTCCTTCTTCCGGTCGACGATGTAGACGAATCCGTCCTGGTCGCGAAGGCCGACGTCCCCGGTGCCGTGCCACCCGCCCGGACGCGTCGTTTCGGCTGTGGCCTCGGGGTTCTGCCAATAGCCGCTGAACACCAGTTCGCCGCGCACGACGATCTCGCCACGCTCGCCCGGCCCGAGGAGATTTCCGTCGTCGTCCATGATCTCGACCCGGGCGACGAGGGACGGGAGCCCACAGGACGCGAGCCGGTGCTGCTTCTGCGGGTCGGCGGCGGCCTCCGCGATGAGCTGGGGCGGCATGTAGGTGCACAGCATGGGCGCCTCGGTCTGCCCGAAGACCTGCGCCATGACCGGACCGAACACCTCCACCGCCTCCGCGAGACGTTCGGGCGCGATCGGCGCCGCCCCGAACGCGAAGTGGCGCAACGACGAGTAGTCATGGTTGCGGACCTCCGGATGGCCGAGCAGTGCGTACAGCGCGGTCGGGGGGAGGAACGTGCGCGAGACCCGGTTGCGTTCGATCGAGTCGAAGATCTCCTCTGCCTTGACTCCGGCATGGACGATGACCGCTCCCCCTTCGGCGAGCACCGGGAACGCCATCACGCCCGCTGCGTGGGTCATCGGCGTCGCGCACAGGTACCGGGGCGGCTCCGGCTCGTGCAGATGGGCGCTGAACGCCAGGCACATCTGCACCATCTGCCGGCTGGTGATCGGGACGCCTTTCGGTCGCCCCGTCGTCCCACCCGTGCCGGTGAGCATCACGACGTCCTCGGACCTGCCGGCCGACGGCACGACCGCTGGTTCGGCGGCAAGCCAGTCGTCCAGCGTCAGCTGGCCGGGGCCGGCCTGGCCGATCACGATGACAGTCCGCAGCGACGGCACGTCGGCGACGATCGCCGCCGCCTTGTCCGCCAGGTGCTCGTGATGGATCAGCGCCGAGCATCCGGTCAGGTTGAGGAAGTCGGACGTGTCGCTTTCCGAGGCCATGTAGTTGACGGCCACCCAGGTGGCGCCCGCCCTGATCACGCCGACGACCGCGGCGAAGGCACGCGGGTCATTGGGTGAGAGCACGCCGACCCGATCGCCCGGCCCTATCCCGGCGGCGATGAGACCGGCTGCGATCTGGTGCGTGGCCCGGTGGAACTCAGCGTGCGTCATGTCGACCGTGCCGTCCGGACGAACCAGGCACGGCGCGTCGGGGGCGACCCGAACACCACGATCGATGGTGTCGATCAGGATCACTGCAGGGCTCCCACGGGCCTGGCGTCCACGGCTCCCCCGCCACCGACGTGCACGGACCCGTCGATCTCAACCGGGAGCGGCGTCTCGTCCCAGGGCTGACGGTCGATGATGTCGTCGACTTTCACCCGCCCGGCCTCGATCGTGCCGGTGGCGGCGTCGACGATCCGGTAGGCGATGTCCTTGCGGAACCAGGGCTGCGATTCGATCATGATCACGACCAGCTCGCCGGGGGCGAAGTTGCACCGCTTCTGCACCGACTCGAGCATCTGCATGTTGTGCATGTGGCCGTCGCCCATGTTCCAGCCGTTCAGCGAGCTGCTCATGAGCTCGCCCTCGATGGTGAAGTAGTTGTCCGCGCTGTCCAGACCGCGCGCGAGCAGCCCGTTGATCGCCCGGCCCTGGATGTGCATGGAACGCCAGGTGCGGAACTTGTGGTTCGCAATCTCGGCGAACTCGGCGTCGTAGAGGGTCTCCAGCTGCTCGTGCATCAGGCCGGATGCCTTCGGAACGTTGGCGCTGACCTTGTTGACGGCATCCCCGCGGAAGCACCACACCGATGCCGGCCAGTTTCCGGCGTAGTAGCGCATCGCCAGGATGAAGCAGATTCGATCGGGGCGAATGCTCCCGTAGATCACCGGGAACGCCCAGGCCACCAGGAAGAACGCGATGAGGCCGGGGTGCAGCAGTCCGGCCATCGAGGCCTCGCGATGGGTCCAGAACAGCCAGACAGCGCCGGCCATCATGTACAGGTTCCATTCGTTGGGCACGGCCACCGGGACGTGCGACGTGATCACCACGTGCAGCAGCAGCAGCGAACCGACGGCTGCGGCGATAAGCCACGGGTGCTCCGGGCCCATCACCAACAGCAGCAGTGGCGCACCGATCTCGATCACGGTGCCCGAGTGGGCGACCACGTGCGCGAAGTTGCTCGGGCGCAGATCGTCGGGGAACCTGCGGTACATCGCCCGCTTGAACCACTTCGGCCGCGCCGGAGCGTTGCTCGTCATGACGCTGACGACCGTGGTGAAGTGGCGGGTGAACTTGGACGCCCCGGCACACAGCCAGATGAGGCAGATCGCGAGCTTGAGGCCGGCCATCATCTGCTCGTACGGGAACAGGAACAGCGCCAACGCCCACACGTACACGTCGGGACGAGCGCCCACCCACACGACCTTGTCGCGCAGCCCGAGCAGGATCAGCGCGACGAGGAAGGCGATGATCGCCCACTCCGGGGCGAGGCCGGCCTTCGGATCGGCAGCCGTCGCCGGGCCGCCGCCGATCAACATCGTGACCAGCAGTCCGATGACGACCCAGTACAGGGCCATGTCGACGACCCCGCGCGTGTCACCGTCCGTGCCGGGCACCTGCTTCGGCCACGGCGGCTGGCGCAGCGTGCCCGTGCGTCCCCAGTGGAGCACTGCGGTGAAGGGCGGCAGGAACTTGAAGCACATCGGGCCCGTGGACTGCCCGAGTCCGAGCAGCTCGACCAGGCACGTGTAGACGATGATCTTCTGGTAGACGACCGGCTCGTGCCACCACGTGCTGATGTCGCCGGTGAAACCCGGGGTCGCCGCGATGATCGCGTAGCCGCCCCAGATGTAGAGGGCCATCTTCGCGACGTAGAAGAGGTGGATGAACCCCGGGGTGTCCGTGCCGTACTCGGCCCAGCGGACCGCCAACGGGCGAATCTTCGCGATGTGCGACAACTTCCGCCATTCGGCGACATTGACCGGTGGTGCCGGTGCCTTCAGCTTGATCATGCGCTTCTCGTTCCGCTCGCGCGTCAGGAGATTCGTTCCGACGCCGTCTGCAGAACGTCGCAGCACCTCGAGGCGGGTGGCACCACCCGGATGGGGGGCGATCTGGGTGGCAACGGGTGGCGGGCGGACCGATCAGCGCAGAATGCGTCGCCGTCGGGCTTCGGCGACGGATTCCCCGCGCCGCGTCACCCCGAGCTTCACGTAGATGTTCTTCAAGTACCACTTCACCGTGTTGACGGTGAGCCCCAGGCTTCGGGCGATCTCCTTGTTCGCCAAGCCGCGCTCAAGCAGGCGCAAGATGTCGACCTCCCGCGCGTTCAGCGGCTCCTCCGGCATCGGCCTGCGTTCCAGCGGCCGATCGATCACCGGGAACGCCGCGCGCTGCGCATCGGCGTGCGCGGTCGAAAGCAGCTTGGCCAGGTAGTCGGCGCGCACCTCGGGCATCCCCTCAGGCCAGCGTTGGCGACGCTGGGCGTCGCGCAGCTCGCTCACCAGTCGCAGGACCGACGGACCGACGTCGACGACACTGCGGATCAGGCCGGCCTGTGACGCGGTGACGAGCGCGGGGATGGCGGTTGCGAAAGCAAGCTCGCGCTGGTCGGCGACGAACTGCACCGCCGCCAGCTCGAGCCGGGCCACCACCTCGGCGTAGGGCTGATGCGCATCCTCGATGTCCCGGAGCACCTCGGCGACGAGTTCGAGCGCGTGGTCGTACCGCGCAGCAGCGGCCATCGTCCGGGCGCGAAGCGCTAGCAGGTCGTGGCGGATCGCGGCCTCGATCCCGCCGGCCCCCGTCGGCAGATCGGCGTCCACGTAGGCGGCGACATCGTTCGCGCGCTCCGTCTCGCCCAGCGCGAGGTGAAGGCGGACCCGTTCGCACTGAACGGCCGCCTGGAGCCGCGGCAGTCGCAGTTCGGCGGCGGCATCGCCGCCCTCCTCGAGCAGCGACCACGCTCCGTCGATGTCACCCCGCAGGGCCTTGATCCGGGCCAGGGTGACGTAGGTCGGGATCATGAAGTCCACGACGCCGCTCTCGGCTCCGAGCTCGTGGCACGCCTCGAGGAGCTGCTCGGCGCCCTCCATGTCGTCTCGTTCGTAACGCATCTGGCCGAGGAGCGACCCGGCCAGGCGGGCAGCGTGCGAGCGTGGCCCGGCCGCGGCGCACGCGAGGTCGAACCCCTCCTGGTACATCCGCTCGGCAGCTGCCAGGTCGAGCAGGGCGAACGCGGCGAGCCCGCCGAAACAACGCCCGTAGACCCCGGCGAACGGTCCGCCGGTCGCCTCGTGGAACGGCGCCGTCGAACGCTGGCGCTGCAGCGCGGCGTCGTAGGCAAAGGTGTGGATGTCGACGAAGGTCTGGATGTTGCCCGCCACCGCATTGACGAACGGGCGCGCCGTCGAACTCGATCCCAGGTACGGCGCCACCAACCTGGCGGCCCGGTCGATGCGGTCGCGGTAGACGTCGATGCAGGCCTGCAGGACGTCCGCCTCACCCAGGAGCTGTTCAGCGTCGCCAGGCCGGCTGTCGTCGATGGCAACGCGAACGTGGTCGAGAGCCGTCTGGGCAGCCTCCGGACGCTGCAGCAGGCAGTTGGCCCACGCCACGGCGAGCTGCAGCGTCGGTCGGCTCGGCAGCAGAGCGGCCGGAAGCTTGCCGACCAACCGGGTCAACGTTGCCATGTGGCTGTCTTCGACAAGACCCATCGCGTGGGTCTCGACGAGATCAATCGCCTCGGATCGGTCACCGGCTGCCAGTGCGTGCGTGACAGCTTCGGTGAGATGACCGTGCTCGGCGAACCATGCCGCCGCGGATCGATGCAGGGTCGCCACCCGTTCCGGGTGGTCGCGCTCCAACCGGCGGCGTAGGTAGGACGCGAACAGATGGTGGTAGCGAAACCACTCCCGTTCGTCATCGAGCGGCCGGAGGAACAGGTCGCGCTTCTCCAGCTCCTCCAGCAGTGCCTGACCTTTGCGCTGGCCGCTGACTGCGGCGGCCAGGTCCCCGCACAACCGATCACAGATGGACGTGGTCAACAGGAAGTCGAGTACCTCCGGCTCCAGGGCGTCGAGCACGTTCTCGGCGAGGTAGTCACCGATCGAGTGATGCCGGCCGGAGAACGTCTGGATCAATGCCGACGGATCTTGGCTGTCCCGCAGTGACAACGTCGCCAGCTGCAGTGCGGCGACCCAACCATCGGTGCTGGACCACAGTTGACGGACGTCGCCTGCGTCGAGGGGCAGTTCGTTCAGGCCCAGCAGGAAGTCGGCGGACTCGGTGTGGTCGAACCGCAGCTGGCCTGCGTCGACCTCGGTCACCTGGTTGTCGACGCGGAGCCGGCCGATGGCCGGGGCACGGGTCCGACTCGTCACGACCAGGTGCAAGTTCACCGGACTGGCGTCCAGCAGGAAATCCAGCGCCGACGAGGTGTGCGGATCGTCGATCAGGTGCCAGTCGTCGAGGAAGACGACCAAGGGCCGACCCTGAGCGGCAACGTGATTGATCAGTTCGGTGAGTGCGTACCGCGGGGCGTCCTCGGACGGCTGCTCGAGCACATCGATCAGCTCGGCGGGCAACGAGGGATCCACCCGACGGACGGCTTCGATGAGGTGACTGACGAACCACGCCACGTCGTTGTCGTCCCGGTCGAGGCTGAGCCAGGTGACTGGCACACCTTCGTCGCGCAGCACGCGCTGCCATTGCACGGCCAGGGTCGTCTTGCCGAACCCGGCCGGAGCGTGAATGAGCGTCAGTCGACGCGAACGCCCCTCGCGGAGCAGCGTGATGAGGCGGTCACGCTGAACCAGGCCGTCGTCGTAGGTGGGTGCCTGGAACTTGGTGGATGCCGCCGGCGAGAGCCGGACAAACTTCTCCATTCGTCCCGCCTCGCGTCGATCAGTAGTACCAGGGGTAGGGCGACCAGTCCGGCTCCCGCTTTTCGAGGAACTGGTCACGGCCCTCTTGGGCCTCGTCCGTCATGTAGGCCAGCCGGGTGGTCTCGCCGGCGAAGAGTTGCTGGCCGACCAGTCCGTCGTCGAGCAGGTTGAACGCGTACTTCAGCATCCGCTGGGCCGTCGGGCTCTTGCCGTTGATGAGGCGACCCCACTCGAGCGCCGTCGTCTCCAGCTCGGCGTGTGGCACCGCCTTGTTGACCGTGCCCATCCGGACGCCGTCCTCGGCCGAGTACTCCTGCGCAAGGAAGAAGATCTCCCGCGCGAACTTCTGGCCGACCTGGCGCGCGAGGTAGGCCGAACCGTAACCGCCGTCGAAGCTGCCGACGTCGGCGTCAGTCTGCTTGAACCGCGCATTCTCGGCGGACGCGAGCGTCAGGTCCGCCACCACGTGCAGGCTGTGGCCGCCACCGGCCGCCCAGCCCGGGACGACGGCGATGACGACCTTGGGCATAAACCGGATCAGGCGCTGGCACTCGAGGATGTGCAGCCGGGCGAGCTTGGCCTTGTCGATCGGGTTCGGCGGTGCTGCGGCGTCGTCGTGACCCGGCGTTTCGTATTGGTATCCGGCCTTGCCGCGGATCCGCTGGTCTCCGCCGGTGCAGAACGAATGCTTGCCGTTCTTCGGGCTGGGTCCGTTGCCGGTCAGCAGGACGCATCCCACGTCAGCCGACATGCGAGCGTGCTCCAGGACGCGCAACAGCTCATCGACGGTGGCCGGCCGGAACGCGTTGAGGACGTCCGGCCGATCGAAGGCGATCCGCACCGTGCCGTGCGCCTTGGCCCGGTGATAGGTGAGGTCCGTCAGGTCCTCGAACCCGGGAACCTCGTCCCATGCGGACGGATCGAAGGTGTCGGAGACCTCGGGGAGCGCGCTCACAGGCTTGAGGGTAGTCGTGGTTTGGAGGCTCGCTGAGCGAGCACCTCAACCACCGCGACGTCAGTTCTCGACCTTCTCCAGCACGAAGACCGGAATCTCGCGATCGGTGTTCTGCTGGTACTCGTCGTAGGGCGCATAGACGGCCGCGGCGCGCTGCCACCATTCGGCTCGTTCGGCACCCTCGGCGATGCGGGCGCGGTAGAGCTTTGGCTCCGGCCCGTCCTGCAGCTGGACGACCGGCTCGGCGATGAAGTTGTGGTACCAATCCGGATGCTCCGGCGCCCCACCTTTGGACGCCACCGCGGCATAGACCCCGTCATGCTCAACCCGCATCACCGGGTTCTTGCGCAGCTTCCCCGACTTCGCGCCCCGTGAGGTGATCACGACGATCGGCCACTCCGGGTGGTCCGGCAACGTGTTGGCCTCCTGGCCACCCGATGCCTCATACGCCTGCACCTGCTGGGCCGCCCAACTGAAGTCGCCGGCTGCCGGTTCGTACTCGCCCTCAAGAAGATTCATACGACGACTCTGCCTCGGCAAGGTGCCAGCAGCCAAGTAGTTTGAGCGCATGGCCCACAACTTCACGGGAAAGGTCGCGCTCATCACCGGCGCGGCCCGCGGCATCGGAGCCGGCGTGGCGCGCGGTTACGTCGCAGCCGGCGGCAAGGTCGCGCTGCTCGGTCTTGAGCCCGACCTGCTCAAGGAACTCGCCGATGAGCTCGGTGAGAACGCCGCCTGGTGGGAGGCCGACGTGCGCAGCGGCCCAGCCGTCAGCAAGGCCGTCGACGCTGCGGCCGCACACTTCGGCCGCATCGATCACGTCCTGGCCAACGCCGGCATTGCGTCGTACGGCACAGTCCGGCAGATCGATGACGCCTCGTTCGCACGGGTGGTCGACATCAACATCAACGGCGTCTACCGAACGCTGCACGCGACCATCCCGCACCTGGAGACGACCAAGGGATACGCGCTCGTCGTGGCGTCGCTCGCCTCCTTTGCGCCGCTGGCCGGGCTCGCGTCCTACAACGCCAGCAAGGCCGGCGCCGAATCGCTGGCTCTCGCGGTCAAGCAGGAGGTCGCCTTCCTCGGCATCGATGTCGGCGTGTGTCATCCGTCCTGGATCGACACCGACATCGTGCGCGGAGCGGAAGCGGATCTGCCGACGTTCCGAGCGATCCGGGAGAAGCTGCCCTACCCGGCCAATTCGACGACCACTCTCGAGGAGTGCGTCGACGCGATCCTGGACGGCTTCGCCAAGCGCAAGTCCCGCGTCTACATCCCGAAGGGAGTCGTCCTGGCGAACTTCACCAAGCCACTGGTCAACAGCGTGCTGATGTGGCCGTTGATTCGCCGGATCTCCGGCCAGCAGGTCAGGAGCCTGGAAGCAGACGTCGAGAAGCTGGGCCGGTTCCAGCACGCGCACGTCCCACTGACCGACCCGGAGAACGACCCGAAGAGCTAGTCGGTTTGAACGCTGGCCGCGAGGGCGACCATGTGACCGAGGCGAGCCAGTTCGGACGACAGGAACTCCGGACCACCGTGGCGCCCCACCACGACGACGAACGAACGGCCGTCCCGGTGCTTGGCGTGTGCGCCGGCCAGCACCGTGTTGCTCCACCCGTCGACCGGGTCGAGGGGGGCGGCGGACCGGATGCCCAACCACGCCGCCGCCTCCGGCACCAGTTCAGGCGCCGCGCTGGTCTGGGAGAGAATCTCCGGTTCGTCATGGGCGGAGTCCGGTGAGGCGGGTCGCTGCAACGCCATCGCCCAGTCCACGCGGAACGTCGCCGGAACAACCGACACGAGCTGCTCGATCGCGCGGTCAGGTTCGGACGTGAACGACTCGACCGCCTCGAGGTCCATGCTCAGGCTCGCCCCGGCGTTGTACCGGGAGATCCACTGGACCTTGACGCCATCGAGCCGGTGGCACGCCGTAATCAGCGCCTCCGGCAAGACGTCGTGCGGGAGCTCGAGCAGCACGTCATCCACCGCGGTGCCGTCGGTGCGGTGCTCGACGATCTCGATGGCTTCAATGTCCGCCTTCGCCGAGCCGAGTGCCGTCGCGAGGGCACCCAGCGAACCGGGGACGTCGGGCAGCTCCACCCGGAGCAAGAAGGCCATGCAGTCATCCCACCACACGCGTGTTTCAGCCGTATGTCGATGCGCCGGTATTGACCGTTGGTCGCGCGACGGCATGTAATGCGGGATGACCAAGAGCATCTGGCTCCTGGTTTCGGGGGGCCTGATTCTGCTGGGCGTCGCACTGTTCGCGCTGCAACCCGGTCCGCCGGAACCCGAGTGCGCGTCCGATCCGAGCGTGACATCGGGCTTCACCGATCCCGAGCAGGACTGCCCGATCTCGATCGACAGCATGAACGCGATCCGCGACCACGAGACGACACCCAAGTGGTTCCGCGTCGCCGGAATCGGCCTGGGAGCTGCCGGCCTGGTGCTGGCCGGCGTGGTCGGAATCGCGCGGATGCGGACCCCGCACCGCGACGAACCGTAGCCGCACCGACCCGCACTGCGTCACACTGGAACCATGCGTTCCATATGGAAGGGCGCCATCAGCTTCGGTCTGGTGAACGTGCCGGTGAAGGTCTACAGCGCGACCGAGAGCCACGACGTCTCGCTGCACCAGGTCCACGCCGAGGACGGCGGCCGCATCCGGTACCAACGCAAGTGCGAAGTCTGCGGGAAGGTCGTCGCCTACGAGGACATCACCAAGGCGTACGACGACGGCACCCGCACCGTGGTCCTGACCGAGGACGAACTGAAGAGCCTGCCGGCCGAGAAGAGCCGTGACATCGACGTCGTCGAGTTCGTTCCGGCCGACCAGATCGACCCGCTGCACCTGGACAAGGCGTACTACCTCGAGCCGGATGCCCGCGCGATCAAGCCCTACACACTGCTGCGCCGAGCCCTCGAGGACACCGACCGGATGGCGGTCGTGCAGTTCGCGCTGCGGCAGAAGACGCGGCTGGCCGTCCTGCGGGTGCGCGACAAGGTGCTCGTGCTCCAGACACTGCTGTGGGACGACGAAGTCCGCGAGCCGGCCTTTGACGTGCTCGACGAGACACCGCGCATCAGCCAGAAGGAACGGGACATGGCCGCCCAGCTCGTCGACTCGCTCGCCGGTGACTTCGACGCCAGCGAGTTCACCGACGACTACCAGGAGCAGCTGCGGACGCTCGTCGAGGCGAAGCTCGAACAGGGCGACGCGCTCGACACTTCAGCGACTTTCGGCGACAGCGAGGAACGCGAGGGCGGTGCCGAGGTGGTCGACTTGATGGAGGCCCTGCAGCGCAGCATCGAGCGCAGCAAGGCGCGCAGCGGGTCGAAGAGCGAACCGAAGAAGCGCAAGCGGGCCTGACCCCGCGTCCGGACGGTACTGACTCATGGCGGCGTCACGTTCGTCCGGCCAGACGATCTCCGTCGGGGGTCACCAGTTCCGACTGACCCACCCGGACAAGGTGATGTACCCGGAGACCGGGACGACGAAGGCCGACGTCATTCACTACTACGTCGAGATCGCGCCGGTGATGCTGCCGCACGTCGTCGGGCGGCCGGCGACGCGCAAGCGATGGGTCGACGGCGTCGGGACGCCGGGCCACCCCGGGCAGGTCTTCTTCGAGAAGAATCTGCCGGACTCCGCACCGTCGTGGATCAAACGCACGACCATCCAGCACAAGACGAGCCGCAACAGCTACATCGTCATCGAGGGCGTCGCCGAGCTGGCGTGGCTCGGCCAGATGGCAGCGCTGGAGATCCACGTTCCCCAGTGGCAGGCCGGTCCGCGGAACACCCGGCGCAACCCGGACCGGCTGGTGCTGGATCTCGATCCCGGGCCGGGGGCCGGCTTGCCGGAGTGCGTCGTCGTCGCCAAACGCGCCCGCAAGCTGCTGCGCGAGCTGGGGCTCGACGCGTACCCGGTCACCAGTGGCAGCAAGGGCATCCACCTCTACGCCGGCCTCGACCGGACCCACGACGCGGAGTACGTCAACGCCTTCGCCAAGCAGTTCGCGCTCGCTCTCGAGGTCGAGCTGCCCGACCTCGTCGTCACCAACCAGAAGAAGGCGCTGCGCGGCGGGAAGGTACTCGTCGACTGGAGCCAGAACAATCAGGCCAAGACCACGATCGCGCCCTACTCGTTGCGTGGCCGAGCCCTCCCGACCGTGGCAGCGCCACGGACGTGGCGGGAACTGGACTCGCCCGACCTCGATCAGCTGACGTTCGACGAGGTGCTCGCCCGGATGAGCGGTACAAAACGACGGGGCAAGGACCCGATGGCCCCGCTCGGTCGCCCGGTGGAGGTGCCCAACGAGGGGCGCGACCGCCTCGAGATCTACCGCTCGAAGCGGGACGCATCCAAGACGCCCGAACCGGTGCCGGACTACGTCGGTGCGGCCGGTGGCAACTCCTTTGTGATCCAGGAGCATCACGCGCGACGGTTGCACTGGGACTTCCGGCTGGAGCGCGACGGCGTGCTGGTCTCGTGGGCTCTGCCGAACGGGGTCCCGACCGACCCGAAGAAGAACCACCTCGCGGTCCAGACCGAGGA
>DATEDT010000022.1:0-16867 GCA_035281505.1 Aeromicrobium sp.
CTCGGCGCCGTGGACTGGCGCGGTGTGAATGGTGGACAGGCAGATGCCGAGGATGGACCGGGTGTCTCGAGGATCGATGACGCCGTCGTCGTAGACCATGCCGCTGATGAAGTAGTCGAGCGACTGCTTCTCGGCCTCGGCGACGATGACCTCCTTGATGCCCTTGATGCCCTCTTCGTCGATCGGCTCACCCTTGGACGCGGCCGATTCGCGCATGACGATCTCCATCACGCCGGCCAGCTGCTCGGCGCCCATGACCGCCGTCTTCGCACCGGCCCAGGCGAACATGAACCGTGGGTCGTACGCCCGTCCGCTCATGCCGTAGGCCCCGGCACCGTAGGAGGCGCCCAGCACGATCGAGATGTGCGGCACGGTCGAGTTGGAGACCGCGTTGATCATCTGGGCACCGTGCTTGATGATGCCCTTCTGCTCGTACTCGGCGCCGACCATGTAGCCGGTCGTGTTGTGCAGGAACAGCAGGGGCGTGTCGACCTGGTTCGCGAGCTGGATGAACTGCGCAGCCTTCTGCGCCTCTTCGCTGAACAAGATGCCCTGCGCGTTCGCCAGGATGCCGACCGGATACCCGTGCACCCGTGCCCAGCCGGTGACCAGCGACGAACCGTACAGCGGCTTGAACTCGTCGAACTCGCTGCCGTCCACCACGCGCTTGATCACTTCGCGCGGATCGAACGGAACCTTGAGGTCCGCCGGGAGGATGCCCAGCAGTTCCTCGGCATCGAACAGCGGCTCGGCGTAGTCCAGCTTGGGAGCAGGTCCCTGCTTGCGCCAGTTGAGCCGCTTCACGATCTGCCGCCCGAGCCGAATGGCGTCGTGCTCGTCGGCGGCGAGATAGTCGGCGAGGCCGGAGACACGGGCGTGCATCTCGGCACCGCCGAGGGTTTCGTCGTCGGAGACCTCACCTGTTGCCATCTTGACCAGAGGCGGGCCGGCCAGGAAGACCTTGGCCTTCTCCTTGACCATGACCGTGTAGTCGCTCATGCCCGGGATGTACGCACCGCCGGCGGTGGAGTTGCCGAACACCAGCGCGATGGTGGGCTGCTTGGCTTTGCTGGCACGCGTGAGCTGGCGGAACGTCCGGCCACCGGGGACGAAGATGTCCTTCTGGCTTGGCAGGTCGGCGCCGCCGGACTCCACCAGGTTGATGGTCATCAGCCGGTTCTCCTCGGCGATCTGCGCCAGGCGGAACGACTTGCGCAACGACCACACGTTCATCGCGCCGCCCTTGACCGTCGGATCCGTCGCCGTGATCAGCACTTCGACGCCCTCGACGACGCCGATGCCGCCGACGATCGAGCCGCCCGGCGTGTAGTCGGTGCCCCAGCCGGCCAGCGGGCACAGCTCGAGGAACGGCGTGTCCTCGTCGATGAGGAGCTCGATCCGTTCGCGCGGGGTCAGCTTGCCCCGGTCGTGATGTCGCTGGACGTACTTCTCACCGCCGCCGGCCAGGGGGGCGGCGAGCTGCTGCTCGAGGTCGGCGAGCTTGGCGAGCGCCGCTTCGCGGTTCGCTTCGTACGCCGCGGACGTGGTGTCGATCGCAGTCTTCGTCATCGGTTTCCTCAGTAACCCAGCAACTTGCTGGCCAGATCGGTCAGGACTTCGTTCGCGCCGCCACCGATGCCCAGGATGCGCATGTCGCGGAAGTGCCGGTCGACCTCGGACTCGCGCATGTAGCCCATGCCGCCGTGGATCTGGACGGCCTCGTTGGCCACCCATTCGACCGTCTGCACCGCGGTGTTCTTGGCCAGCACGGCGTCGAGGATGAGGGACATGTCCGTCTTGTCGGTCTCGAGGGCGCGCTCCACCGCCAGCCGCGTGACCTTGCGGGCGGCGTCCGTGCGGCGGTGCATCTCGACCAGCTTGTGCCGGATGACCTGGCGCGCAATGAGCGGCTTGCCGAAAGTCTCGCGTTGCCGGGCGTACTCGACCGAGAGGTCAAGGCAGCGCTGGGCAGTCGCATAGGCCTGGGTGGCGAGGCTGAGCCGTTCGGTCACGAACTGCTGCATCACGTAGTAGAAGCCCTGGTTCTCCTCGCCGACCAGGTTCTCGGCCGGTACCCGGACGTCGTCGTAGGACAGCTCGGCGGTGTCCGAGCACCACCACCCCATCTTCTTCAGCGACTTCGAGACCGTGAAGCCGGGCGTGCCCTTGTCGACCACGATCAGGCTCAGGCCGCCGTGCCCGTCCTCACCGGTCCGCACAACGGTCGTGACGAAGTCGGCACGGACCCCGGACGTGATGAACATCTTCGCGCCGTTGATGACGTAGTCGTCGCCGTCACGCACCGCCCGGGTTCGGATGTTGGCGACGTCCGAACCGGTGCCCGGCTCAGTGATCCCGAGCGATCCGATCTTCTCGCCGGCGAGCGTCGGCCGCACGTAGCGGTCGATCAGATCTGCCGACCCGTTCTCGACGATGTGCGGCAACGCAATTCCGTGGGTGAACAGGCTGGCCTGGACGCCGCCGGAGCCACCGGCCTCGAGCATGGCCTCGGTCGCAACGGTCACGTCGACCATGTCGCCGCCGGACCCGCCGACTTCTTCAGGGAAACCGAGGCCCAGGAACCCGGCCTTGGCCGTGATCGCGTGCAGCTCGCGCGGCAGCTGACCGTCCTCCTCCCACTGCGGGAGGTGCGGGACGATCTCCTTCTGCGTCAACGCGGTCACGCTGTCGCGCAGCGCCTTCCGTTCCGGCGACTCCCAGACCGACGCGTATGCGGTCATGCGACGAACTCTCCCTTGAGAAAGTGCGCCGGGATGTCGACGTGGCGGGCGCGCAGCCATTCGCCGAGTGCCTTCGCCTGCGGGTCGAGCCGGGCCGAGGCAGCGACGCCCTGGCCGAGGATCCCGCGGACGAGGATGTTCAGGCCGCCCAGGTTCGGCAGGACATGAACCTCCACGTCGAGGTCGGCCGTCTCCGGCAGAAGCTCCTTGATCCGCTGCGGCGTGAGCAGGGCGATCAGCCACGCCACCGCGCCTTCCCGATCTGGCGTGTTCGCCGGGATCCAGACGCCGATGTTCGCGTCGCCGCCCTTGTCACCCGAGCGCGCGTATGCCAGTCGACCCAGCGGTGCATGCTCAACGGCGCCACTCGGCGGTTGAGGTGTGGACCGCAGGTCCGCCTCGAAACCACTCGGGCTCTCCACCACATTCGTCGGCGGAGGAATGTCGATCCGCGTCCCGTCGGCCAGCACCACGACGTGCGGGACGTCAGCCTGCGGCAGGTAACCCGGCTTGTAGAACCCGAAGGTCCGGCCCGGTGAGGGCGGGCTGCTGCTGGCGGTGAATCCGGGCAGGGACGCCAAGGCCAGCTCGATCATGATGTTGCTGAACTCGCGTCCGACCGGGTCGGCGGATGCCGACTCGGCATGCACCCGAAGCACCGAGGTGCCGGCCTCCTGGGTCGCCGGGTCCGGCACGTCGGACCGGTTGAACGTCCACTCCAGCTTCGGCAGCTCCAGCCCGGCGGCGGCCTTCACCGCGAGGGCCTGCTCCACCTGGGCCCGGAGCAGCGCAACCTTCTCGTCCTGGTCCAGCCCGGTGATGAGCAGCTCCGCATCATTGCGGAAGCCACCGAAGAAGTTGAGGCACACCTTGGTCGTGATCGGCGGCGGCGAGCCCTTGACGCCGGAGACACGGACACGGTCCGTCCCCTCCTGCGCCAGTTGGATGGTGGAGAAGTGCGTGGTGACGTCCGGGTTCAGGTACTGCTCGCCCTGGATCTCGTACACCAGTTGGGCGGTGACCGTGTCCACCGTGACCGCCCCGCCCGTTCCCTCGTGCTTGGTGACGACGAAGGACCCGTCGGCGTCGATCTCGGCGATCGGGAAGCCGAGCGGCCGATCGAAATGGCCCTGCGCCATCAGGTCCTTGAAGCCGGCGAAGTTGCCGCCGCACGCCTGGGTGCCGCACTCGATGATGTGGCCGGCGACGACGGCACCCGCGAGCGCGTCGAAGTCCTCCCGGCCCCAGCCGTGGTGTGCGATGGCCGGTCCGAGGACGACCGACGCGTCCGTGACCCGGCCGGTCACGACGATGTCTGCCCCGGCATTGAGCGCCGCGGCGATGCCGAAAGCACCGAGGTAGGCGTTGGCCGTCATGGCGCCCTGCCAGCCGAGCTCGTCGGCCCGGGCCCGCAGGTCGTCGCCCTCGACGTAGGCGATCGACACATCGATTCCCTGCTCGGCGGCGATCTGCTTGAGCTTGTCGGCGAGGCCCACGGTGTTGAGCCCACCGGCGTCGGCCACGATCTTCACGCTCTTCTCCTTGGCCAGCGCCATGCACTCGGCCATCTGCCGGACGAAGGTCTTCGCGTAGCCGGTCGACGGGTCCTTCATGACGTCTCGACCGAGGATCAACATCGTCAGCTCAGCGAGATAGTCGCCGGTCAGGTAGTCGAGGTCCCCGCCTTCGAGCATCTCGCGCATCGCCGACACACGATCGCCGTAGAAACCCGAGCAGTTTCCGATCTTCACCGTCGAACTCATGATGCGGTTGGCCTTTCTGCGAGTGACTTCGGGTCGCTACCGGGCATGCCCGCGAACGCCTGGACGACGTCGAGGAACCGATCGGCGACCGGGCCCGAGGCATGGACATCGACGTCGTCGCGTCGGCGCCGGCGAGTGGCCAACAGCGCGAAGTCGTAGCCGCGGCCCTCGATCCGGTTCGCGGCGTCTTCCCCGCCCCACGTCCACACCGCCCCGCTGGGCGCCACCAGCTCGACGCGGATGTCGTCTCCCGGGTCCTGTTCCCCGCGCATGGCGAAGGCGTTGCCGCGCGCCCGGACGCCGATGTGGCAGACGTGCTTGCACCGATCGTTCTGGGGGTAGGTCCGGCCAAGGCCTTCGGCGACATCGTGGCCATGTCCCCACGTCTCCATGAACCGTGCGGTCACCATCGAGGTCGGACTCATCGGCGGGCCGAACCACGGCAGTTTCTCGCCGGCCGGGACTTCCCGGAGCGCGGCAGCCAGGGCAGCGCGCCCGTTCTGCCACCGGGTCAGTTGCTCGGCGGGGGGCAGCTCGGCGGCCCACCGCTCGGTCTCGGCGTCCACGAATCCGAACGGATCGTCCATGGCCAGCTTCAACACGGCGTCGAACGACGTGCCGCCTTCGATCGCGGTCAGCGACGCCTGATCGGTCCAGGCCAGGTGCGCGATCTGGTGCGTGACGGTCCAGCCCTCCGGGGTGGTGACCGTGCTCCAATCAACACGCTCGATCGGGGTGACCCATGACTCCAGCTCGTCGGACTCGGCGATCAAGTCGGCGAGCACGCTGTCCAGAACATTCACTGATCCATCTCCAGTTCTCGCTCGAGCACCTCGGCCCAGGCGTCGAGAATGCCGGCGCGGCGACGGCTGTCGTCGCTGAGTGCCGCGGCGAGCCCCAGGCCGCGCAGCAGGTCGAGGGTGGCTTGGACGAGTGCGCGGTTGTTGCCCCGCGACTCGTCGATGCCGAGGATCTCCACGGCGTGCGCGTGTGTCTCGCGCCCCACCGCGCGCTCGAAGGGCCCGACGGACTTGAGCAACTCTGCGTCCGTACGCGCAGCCACCCAGAGCTCCAGCGCGGCGAAGAACACCGGCGACGTGAAGTTCGTCGACACCAGTTCAAGCGCCGCCCGGACGCGGCCCTCGCGCGGCAGGTCGGCGAGCTCACCGTGAAGCTCTTCGCGGCGCCGATCCATCAGGTAGCCGACGGCAGAGACGACAAGGTCCTGCTTGGTCGGGAAGTGGTGCAGCTGCGCGCCCCGGGAAACGCCGGCGCGCTCGGAGACAATCGTCGTCGTGGTGCCCGCCCACCCGAGTTCCACCAGGCATTCGACGGTGGCCTCCATCAGCCGAAGCCGGGTTGCCGCAGTGCGCTCTGCCTGCGGCGTGCGCGTGGCGACCGGGGTCTGCGAAGGCTGGCTGGTCACGGGACCAGAGCATGCCCCGTTTCAAACAAACAGTCAAGCCTGCTTGTTTGTGTCAGCCGGCTTGGAAGAACCACCGCTTCCTGCTGTCGGCGCCCGGCCCGCTGAGCTCGACGTCGATGATCTCCGCCTCCTCGCCGTCCACCTCGGCCTCCTCGTCGTTGACGAGTTCGCCGACCACCGTCTCCTCGTGCGCCTGCGGGTCAACCAGCGGTTCGGTGGCGGCCTCCTCACCCACGGCACGGCGGGCGAAGTCAGCGGCCAGCATCAGGGCCTGCCGACTTTCCGGCATGGCGTCGGCAAGCACCGGGAAGGCGTGCACCATGCCGCGCCAGAGGTGGATCTCCACGTCGACCTCGCGGGCGGCGAGCTGCAGCGCCATGGCCTCGACCTCCGGCCGCAGGATCTCGTCCTCGGCAGCCACGAAGAATGCCGGGGAGTTGATGTAGTTCGTGGCCAGCAGCGGCGATGCGTACCCCTCGATCGTGGCGTGTTCCGGAAGCCACCGCTCCCGGATCGTGGCGATGCGGTGTCGGGGTAGGTAGGCATCCCGGAACTCGGTCACCTTGACGATCGCCTTGTCATCGCGGTCGGGGTCCAGACTCAGCAGCGGCGAGAACGTCAGGAGGGCGGCCGGCGGCGTCAGTCCGCGCCGGGTGGCCAGTTCGGCCACCTTGAAGGTCAGGTACCCCCCGGCTGAGTCACCGGCGACCACGATCTTGTCCGGGACGGCGACCATGTCGAGCAGCGCCGCGTAGGCAGTAATCGCGTCCTGGACCGAGTCCGCGACGTTGCCGTCGGGCAGCTGGACGTAGTCGACCGAGATCACGGTGGCGCCGGTGTAAAGCGCGATCCGCTCACAGATGCGGCGATGGGTCTCGATCCGGCCGGCGAAGAACCCGCCGCCGTGGAAGTAGAGGACCGTCATGTCGCTGTCCGGTCCGTAACGATGCGTCATCGACTCGACCGGCACACCACCCAGCTCGAACCGCACCGGCTCGACGTACCGCGATCGCGGACTGCGCGCGGACAGCCGATCGGCCGTGCGGATGGCACGGATGGAGCGGTCCGACAACGGCACCCAGTGCATCAGCGGCTTGAAGAACATCCGCGCCCCGCGCTGGACGACACGCGCGCGCAGGCTGAACTTCTCGTGCACGACCGCGTGTTCGAACACCACTTGCATGGGTCCCGGCCGGGTGCGGGCGATGCGAAGCCTGCGCACGACCTGACGCGCGCGCGGTGGGGACCCCCGCCCCGCGACTGGACCGGGCAGCGAGGTCAGGCCGGGCCGGACCAGGCGGACGCCGGGCAGGGCAAGACCGTTCGTCCGCCGACGCAGGTCGGCCAATCGAGTGATCCGGTCGCGGGCAGTCCCCCACATACTGCGCATGCGGAAGGTGCCCCCATCCGAAATGTGTCGCCAGCGCGACCAGAGGGACATGATCGCAACCTAACTGCGGTGTGGTCCCCGAGCAAGCGTGGTTGGCCGTATTTGCGCAGGTCAGACGCTTGGAGTGTGACGGATGTCGCTGACGCGCACGCCCGACGGAGCCGTTGTGGAGCGCTTCACTCGGCGGCAAACCCGGCGTCGACGGCGACGTGGATCCGCACGGGTTCGGGCGTCAGCTGCAGGGCGCCGCCGTCGGCCACAGCCGATTCCATCCTCAACGCGTACGGCCGCTGACCACCGCCTTCCCCGAGCAAGCCCGGGTCGGCGATCCGGGTCGGTACGACCCGCCCGCGACGCAGGGCGTCGGCATAGACCTGTGCACGATTCACGGCGTCGTCGACCGCAGCCTTGCGCAGGTCGGCCTCGTACGCCCGGCGATTGTGCGCCAGCACGTCCCAGACGATGCCGGAGATCTCAACTCCGTCACGGCCGGCCCAGTGGTCGATGAATCCGCCGAGCCGATTGAAGTCGGAGAACTCGGCGACGATCGCCACCCGCGCGACGTGCACGGGCGCTCCGCGCTCGCCGTCATCCCGCCACGGACGGTGGCTGGAGACGCTGACCTGGTCGCTCGACCAATCGAGAACGGCGTCACGGTCGGCCAACTCGGTCAGCTGTGCGGCAATGGCCTGCTGCACCGAGACGGCACGGTCGTACGCCTGTTGCCGGTCGGCCGTCTCCACCACGGAAGCCAGGCTCAGGACGGCGCGCTCGGCCGGATAGCGCGCCTCGGCCTCGCCGCGCACCGTGATGTCGACCACCATGGCGTCACCCTACGTCGGCCAAGACCGCCTGAGCCGCGTTGTAACCCGGGATGAACGTGATGCCGGGGCCGCCGTGGCAGCCTGCGCCGCCGAGGTAGAGGCCGTCGATCCCCAGCGGGAGGTCGCGCCAGCCCTGCGGTCCGGGTCGGTGCGCACCCATCTGTTCGGGGTGGATCAGGCCCTGGGCCCAGTCGCCGCCGGGGGCACCGAACATCGTGCCCATGTGCTTGGGCGTGAAGGTCGTGTGCTTGAGGATGAGGCTCTCGAAGTCCGGTGCGATCCGGCCGATCTTGTCGATGACGCGCTGACCCATCTCGGCCTTCAACCGCGCATACTCGTGCGGTTCGGCGGCAGCCCCTTCGATCGGGAACCACAGTGAGTACGCCGAGGCAGCCGCCTTGCCGGCGGGCGCAAGCGTCGGATCCTGGGACGACGGAATCTGGAATGCGACCGCCGGGTCGGCGGGCACGATGCCCCGACGACAGTCCTCGAACTGCTGCTGCAGTTCCTCCGGCGTGCTGAACAGGCCGATGGCACCCTGCATTTTCGGATCGTTGAGGAGTTCGTACGGCGCCACGAACTCCGGTACGCGGTCGAGCGCGAAGTGCATCTGCACGTAGCTGCCGCGGTGGTCCACAGCGGCCACCCTCGTCCGGACCTCGGCCGGTGCCGCGGTCCCGGCGAGGCCGACGGTCAACCCCGGTTCGAGCGTGGACACGACGACGGGAGCCGCGAACGTTCCCCGATTTGTCACGACGCCGGTGACCCGCGTGCCATCGGTCGTGATGTCCGTGACGGCTGCCTCCAGGTGAAGCTCGCCGCCGGCGGCGGCATAGCGCTCCTGCAGGTGACGGGTGAGCGTTCCGATGCCGCCCTCGAGCTTGGTCATCAGCGTGGCGTTCTCGTCCGGGACGGCGAACCCGAATGCGAATCCGTAGGCGCTGCCCGGTGTCTCCGGCCCGCGGTACTGGCTGTTGCACGCGAGGAAGGCAAGCATGCCGCGCAACGCGCCGTGCTTCTCCTTATCCGGGATGAACCGGTCGATGACGTCACTGGCCGAGGCCGTGAGCATTTCCTGGACCGCGCGGCGTTCGGCGTCGTCCGTCGCCATCGCGAGCATCTCGTCAGCCGTACGCGCAGGGGTCATGACATCGAACCGGCCCATCGCACGGGTGGGGGCCGCCGCCCAGGCGGCGAGCTCAGCCATACCCATGACGACCTCGCTGCCGTGGTCGGCCTCCAGGTGAGTCATGAGTTGAAGGAGGTCGGTGTAGTACACCAGCGGGGCGTCGCCTATGCCACGCATGGACACCGACATCACCTCCAGCGCCACGGTCGGGAGGGTGCCGAGCCCGAGCGCCTCGCTGACCACGGCCGACGTCGGAAACTGCAGCGAGCCCGCGATCTCGAACCGGAAGCCGTCGAAAAGCTCGACGGTCGAGGCCATGCCGCCGGCGTACCGCTTGGCCTCCAGGATCGCCGTGCGCAAACCGGCCTCCTGGAGGAGCACGCCCGCGGCCAGGCCGTTGTGTCCCGCGCCGAGGACGAGCGCGTCGTACTGGGTCATGCCACCGAACGCTGGCACTGCTCTGCCGTTTCGTCAACAGTGACGAAACCTGCGTAGACTCAAGGTCGTGCCCAGTGTGCCGCAAACTGTGCGTTCCGAACGCACTCGCTCGGCGTTGCGCAAGGCCGCCATGGTGCGGTTCCTGGCGCAGGGCGTCGAGGCCACGACGGCCGAGGAGATAGCCACCGACGCCGGCGTGACTCTGCGGACGTTCTATCGCCACTTCGGCTCCAAGCACGACCTGCTGTTCGCCGACTACGACTCCGGTCTGCGCTGGTTCCGGAGCGCGCTCGCCGAACGCCCCGTCGGCGAGCCGGTCATCGAGTCCGTCAATGCAGCAGTTTTCGCGTTCCCTTACGACGTCGACGCCGTCACGCAGATCGCCAACCTCCGCGCCGGCGCGCTCGATCCCAGCCGCATAGTGCAACACATGCGGCGGGTGCAGTCTGACTTCGCCCACGCCCTTCTCGATCACCTGCGCAGTCGCCACCCCGAGGCCGACCAGCTCGGCGTGACGGTCGCGGGACGCGCCATCGCGGCCGCGGTCTTTGCCGGCATGGAGGTCTGGCTCCAGCGGGACGAGCGGTCCCTGCCCGAGCTGGCACAGCTTTGCCGGGACGCGCTCGCAACGGTGGAGCCTGCGTTTCGTCAGTATTGACAAAACCGGCCCGGCGGCCCGAGAGTCGGGTCATGGTGTCGCTGATCGTCCATGCCGTACTCGGCATCCTCTGCATCTGGTTCGTCATCCGGTCCAATCCGACCATCTTCCGGCGCGTCGCCGGAGAGCCGGCGTTGTCGACCCTCGAAGCCGTCTACTACGTCGTCGGCGTCGCGTCGATCGCTCTCGGCTGGTGGTTCAACATCCGGTTCGTCACCGAGTACGGGCCGGGAACCGCCTTCTTCAACCCGCTGTGGGGGGATGGCAGCTGGGCGCAGTACATCCAGCTGATGTTCGTCAATCCGGCCGCCGGGTCCGCCGGCCAGGACTACACGATCGGCAATGTCATCCTGCTGCCGTTGATGACGATCATCGGCGGCCGACGCCATGGCATCGCCCGGCCATGGATGTTCTTCGTCTCCACGCTGTTCACCAGCTTCGCCTTCGGCTGGGCGTTCTACCTGGCCACACTCGAACGCCAACGGCGGCTGAGCAAGGTCGCCGCCTGACCGGCCCCGGCAAGTAGTTTCACTTTCAACGAGGAATGAACCGAAGCGATCCCGACTTGAACTGACCGTGAAGAAGATCGGCTTTCTCTCGTTCGGCCACTGGTCGGCCACGCCCGGCTCCGTGGCGCGCACGGCGTCAGATGTCCTGCTGCAGTCCATCGACCTGGCGGTTGCCGCCGAGGAGGTCGGCGCCGACGGCGCGTACTTCCGGGTGCACCACTTCGCCCGGCAGCTGGCCTCGCCGTTCCCCCTTCTGGCGGCGATCGGGGCCAAGACCTCGAGCATCGAGATCGGCACCGGGGTCATCGACATGCGGTACGAGAACCCGATGTACATGGCTGAGGATGCCGGTGCCGCCGACCTGATCGCCGGTGGCCGGCTTCAACTCGGCATCAGCCGAGGTTCACCGGAGCAGGTGATCGACGGCTGGCGCTACTTCGGCTTCGAGCCGGGCGAGGACCAGACCGATGCCGACCTGGGGCGGCGGCACGCCGAAGTGCTGCTCGAAGTGTTGAAGGGCGAGGGTTTCGCCCAGCCGAACCCGCGGCCCATGTTCCCCAATCCGCCCGGGCTCCTGCGCCTGGAGCCGCACTCACCCGGCTTGCGCGATCGCATCTGGTGGGGCGCGGCCTCAGACGCCACCGCTGAATGGGCCGCCGACCTGGGCGTCAACCTCATGAGTTCGACGCTGAAGCAGGACGAATCCGGCGAGCCGTTCCACGTCCAGCAGCGCAAGCAGATCGAGAAGTTCCGCGAGCGCTGGAGCGCTGCGGGCTGGACCCGCGAACCCCGCGTCTCGGTGAGCCGCAGCATCTTTCCGATCGTCAACGACCTCGACCGGTCGTACTTCGGCCACGACGCGGACTCCGCTGACCAGGTCGGGCACATCGACAACTTCCGCGCCGTGTTCGGCCGCTCCTACGCCGCCGAGCCGGACCAGCTGGTCGAGCAACTCCGCGGCGACGAGGCCATCGCGGCTGCCGACACGCTCCTGCTCACGGTGCCCAATCAGCTCGGCGTCGACTACAACGCGCACGTGCTCGAGAGCATCGTCAAGCTGGTGGCGCCGGAGCTCGGCTGGCGCTAGTCACGAGCCCTGCTGCGCGAAGTCGGCGACCCGTTCGCCGATCAGGATCGACGTGGCGTTCGTGTTGCCGCGAATCACGCTCGGCATGACCGATGCATCGGCAACGCGCAGGTTCTCGAAGCCGTAAACCTTCAACTGCGGGTCGACGACAGCGCCGATCGCACACGTCGAGGTCGGGTGGTAGAGGGTCTGGCCGGCGCGCTGGGCGAAGTTCAGCAGTTCCGCGTCGCTGGTTCCCACAGGCGTCACGAAGTCGCCCGTGATGATCGACTTGAGGGCTGGCCGGGAGGCCAGGTCGACGGCAATGCGCAGCCCATCGATGATCGCCTGCTGATCTTCGGCCGTCGTCAGGTAGTTGTGCACGATCCGAGGTGCAGACTCCGGGTTGGCGGTTCGCAGCGTCACCGAGCCGCGGCTCGTCGGCTTGACCACGCACGGCCCCTGACCGAAGCCGTGAGCAACGGCGGGGCCGGTGCCCTCGTTGTAGAACAGGACCGGCGCCAGATGGAACTGGACATTGGGAGCGGCCAGTTCGGGCCGAGTGATGAAGAATCCGCCGGCCTCTCCGACATTCGATGTCAGCGGCCCGCGCCCTTCGGTCTGCAACCGAGCCGCGTTCTCAGGGGAGAGCGCGGTCATGAGGGATTCCTGGTCCGTCAGGTAGTTGAGCAGCACCATGTAGTGGTCCTGCAGCCCCTGGCCGACCGGAAGATCTGCGAGAACCGGGATCTGGAACGCCTCGAGCTGCTCCTTCGGGCCGATGCCGGACAGCAGCAAGAGGTGCGGCGACCCGTACGCGCCCGCCGAAACAATGACCTCGTTCGCTGCGTGAACCACCGACACGTCGCCGCCGCGGCTGATTTCGACGCCGGTTGCGCGGGTGGAATCAGCCATGACCCGCCGCGCGAGCGTGTCTGTCATGACGGTCAGGTTCGGGCGGTCAAGGTTGGGATGCAGGTATGCGACAGCGGTGCTGCACCGCATGCCGTTGCGCTGGGTCACCTGGTACCGCCCGACGCCGATCTGCGATTCACCGTTGAAGTCGTCGTTCAGTTCATAGCCGGCTTCCACGGCGGCGTCGATCCAGCTTTCAGCCAGGTGGTTCTCAGATCGGCTCTCACTCACGGCGAGTGGTCCTCCGGCGCCATGGAACTCGCTGGCGCCGCGTTCGTTGTCCTCGAATCGGCGGAAGATCGGAAGGACATCGTCGTAGCTCCAGCCGGTTGCCCCGTTGGTCGCCCACTCGTCGTAGTCCAAGCGATTGCCGCGGATGTAGATCATCGCGTTCATCGAGCTGCAGCCGCCCAGCATCTTCCCGCGGGGTAGATAGGCCCGGCGGTTGAGAAGCCCCGGCTCGGGCTCGGAGTCGAGGTCCCAGTCCCAGGGGCTCTTGAACAGCGACCCGAACGCGACGGGGATGTGGATCTCGTCGGCCGAGTCCGCGGCGCCCGCTTCGATCAACGCCACGGTGACGGTTGGATCCTCCGACAACCGAGCCGCCGCCGCCGCGCCGGCCGAGCCCGCACCCACCACCACGTAATCGAAAACCTCGTCCGCCATCGGATTGCCCCTCGCTTGGTCGTGCACTGATCGAGCCCAACCACTGTCGAGCCGGGGCGCTGGCTCTGCCATGGTCCGGCGACACACAATGGGGACTTGAGCGATGTGCATTGTGCCCAAACGCCCGAGCGGAGTCGGCGCGGTCTCGATGACGTTCCGAGCCGCGCCACGCCGACGGCTTCAGCCGATTCACCGGGCAGTTGAGGCATCCCGGCCGGCGATGACTACGCGGGCTGCTGGTGGGCTGCCTCGCGGCACGCCCCGCAGATCTCCCCGTCGGCGGTCACGGTCCAACCCACCACGGAGTGCTGGGCCTCCTGCTCGGGCGAGTAGTCCACGTCATCGACCGCGCGCTGCTTGCCGCACACCGAGCAGGTGCGGAGGCCGAGGATCTTCTCCACGTACGCTCCCAGAGCCAGCACGCTGAACGGCTTGACCACGTAATACTCGGTGCCCGCGTCGCGGCCCGCCTCCGCCCAGCCGGAGTCCTGCAAGCCGGTGAAGATGACGACGGGCAGATCCCTCGTCGACTCGTTGGAGCGGATGGCACGGGTGAGGTCCAGCCCGTTCATCCGGGGCATCAGCATGTCGATGATCGCCAGATCCGGAGGGTCCTCGAGGATGGCCTCCAACCCGGACTTGCCGTCGAGGTGGGCCTGGACCTCCATGCCCATGATGGTCAGGCGGTGGCGCACCAGGTCACAGATGTCCCGGTCGTCGTCCACCACGATGATGCGCGTCACCAGGTCACGATATTGCGGCCCCAGGTGCAAACTTCGACCGAAAATGGTGACGAATTGGCAACGATGGCTAGGGCGCCGGGGACGTCGCCGGCGCCGACGGTGTGGCCTGCGTCGATGGCATCAGCACCGAGTCGATCAGATAGACCGTGGCGTTCGCCGTCCGCAGCCCACCGCACACGACGTTGGCCTGGTCAGCGATCCGGATTCGGTCACCGTCGCGTTCGATGGACAGCTTCTCGCCGCCTCGGGTCTCCAACGATCCGGACAGTTCGCTCGGCTCACGCTGGCCCACGATCAGGTGGAACTCGACCAGGTCGGTGAGGGCGTCTGCGCTCTTCGGCTCGGACAAGGTGCGTGCCCACGGCTGCGGCACCTTGGCCCGGAAGGCCTCGTCCGTCGGCGCGAGAATCGTGAACTGGCCCGCATCGAGCTCCCGGGTGAGATCGACCTTCTCGTTCAGCCCGCCGGAGACGGCCGCCGCGAAGAGCTCCAGCGCCGGGTGGTCTTCAAGCGCCGTGGCAGCCGACTGGTCGGCCAACACCGCCACCGAGCCTGGCCCGGTGGCGTACTTCTTGGCGTACGAGGCGCAGCCCGGGCCGACCAGCTTCTGTACTGCCTGCGGCGACGGTGGCGCGGTCGATTCGATCGGCGTCTCCGGCGAACCCGATGGCTCGCAGCCGGCGACGAACGCGGCAGACAGGGCAAGGCCGACGACAAGGATCCGGGGAGTGGGGAACCGCATGGCCCCATTGTGCCCAACCCCCCGACCCCGACACGGTCGACCGATGGCACGCCGCTCGCGTCCCGGCGGCCCGTGCGCTCGTACTGTGAGCACGAGGAGGCCCACTGATGGACACCAGGGTTGACATTGAGGACATCTCGTCGACGAAGAGCGAGCGGTTTCTCGCCGTCGTCCTCGCGGCGTTCCTGCTGATGGGAAGCATCTGGTTCTACGTGAAGGTCGACGACTGGGTCGGCGGGTCGCGGTCGTGGCAACTCACCCCCGCCGAGCAGTCGCTCATGAACGCGCAGGACGACGCGTGGCAGGCACACGAAAAGGCGGCGGCGGCGGTCGAGCGAGAGAAGACCGAGGTCGAGCTGGCCAAGGACGCACTCAACATCGCGCTGGCCAAGGGCGAGCCGACGACCGCGCTCGAAACGAAGTACCAGCGCGAAGTGGCCCAGTTCGAAGCTGCCCGGACTGCACAGGACAAGGCACGAGCGCGCGCCGAGAAGCTCAGCGATCGGGCGAGCGCGATCGAGAAGCTGCGTGAGGAGCAACGGCTCAGCGAAGGCCGCCAGTGGGCCATCGCCGGCATCAGGTTCGCCTTCATCGTCGGGTGGTTCGGGATATCACTGCGGATGGTCAGCGTGCTGCGCAAGCGGCAGTCGCGCTTCCTCCCGCTTGCGTTCGCTGCCGTCGGCACGGGTGTGATCACCGCTCTGGTCTTCGCCACCGACTACATCACGGACTACATCGACCCGCTCGACCTTGGCCCGATCGTCCTGTCCGTGGTCGGGGTGGTCGCCACCCTCGCAGCGTTCGTCGGGTTGCAGCGGTGGCTGGCCCATCGCCTTCCCGGCCGACGGGTGCGCAATGGCGAGTGCCCGTTCTGCGGACATCCCGTGCGAGAGGGGTCCGGGTCGCTGGGAGCGCCCCACTGCGAAGGGTGTGGGCGCGAGGTCATCGCGTCCTGCGCGGCGTGCGGCCAACCTCGCCGCGTCGGCTCACCTCACTGCGGAGCCTGCGGCAAGCCCTGAACGAATTTTGGGGAGTCTGACACCAAATCCGCGTAGGAAAAGATGCCGAACTCCCCAAAATTCGGAAGGTCTTTCTCAGACGAACTTCTCGCCGTTCTTCGCCTTCTCCAGCAGCAGGGCCGGCGGGTTGAAGCGCTCGCCGTACTGCGCAGCCAGTTCTTCGGCCCGCTTGACGAAGGCCGCCGGGCCGATCTCGCCGTCGGCGCCCTCCCAGCCGTTGATGGCCTGGATCGCGCCACCCAGCAGGGCTGGGAAGCCGATGCCGAAGATCGAGCCGATGTTGGCATCCGGCACGGTGCGCAGCACGCCTTCGGCGAGGCAGTTCACCGTGTCGATTGACATCGAGAAGATGAGCCGGTCCTCCAGGTCCTTCAGCGGCGGCTGCTCAGCAGCCACCGGGAAGACCTCGGCGAGGCCCTTCCACAGGCCGACGCGCTTGCCGTCCTCGTAGTCGTAGAAGCCCTTGCCCTCGAGCTTTCCGGCCCGGTCGAGCTCCAGCATCTTCTCCACGACCAGCGTGCCCGGCGTGGGCACATACGTGCCGCCCTCGGCCTCGACGCCTTCCTTGAAGCTGTCGGCGATCTTCTTCATCAGGCGCATGTTCAGCTCGTCGCTGATCTGCAGCACGCCCGTGGGGAACCCCGCCATCGTGGCGGCGCGATCGATGGCCACCGGGTTGACGCCCTCGGCGAGCATCCGCTGGCCCTCGTCGATGAACTGGCCGATGACGCGGGAGGTGAAGAAACCACGGCTGTCGTTGACGACGATCGGGATCTTCTTGATCTGCTGCACGTAGTCGAGCGCGTGCGCGATCGTCTTGTCGTTCGTCTTCTCGCCG
>DATEDT010000023.1:0-14792 GCA_035281505.1 Aeromicrobium sp.
CGGCGACGATCGCCTCGAACGTCGTCGGGTGAAAGCCCTGGGTCGTCAGGTTGTACATCAGGTGGCCGCAGTACCCGCCCGGACCGGCGTGCGTGTGGGTGGTCGTGATGAGTGTGTTCTCGTCGACATATCGGTCGCCGAACCGCTGCGCCAGCCGGGCGAGAACCTCGTCGGTGACGCTCTGCATGGCCAGCGGAAGCTCGGCGACGACCACCAGCACGCGCCGCTCGTCGTCGTCGAACACGAAGGCGCGGGCGCGCAGCCTCAAGTGGATGCCGGCGGTGCGCTGCTCGGCCTTGGCGTAGCCGAGCATCCCGCAGTCGGCCGGCTCGCCGGTGATGTCGGCGATGCCGCGTCCAACCTGCATGGGGTCTTTCTACCGGATGTCGCCGGACGCGGAGCGCGCCAGAGTGCGCATGGGCGCACAGCGGTCGGGTATGCGACAGGCATGAGGATTTCGGCAAACGCTCGTCGTGCCCCGCTTCGTCTGACCAGTGGGGCGTTCGTGCTCAACTCGGGGGTGAGCACGTTCGCCGCCACCGACGAACGAAGCAAGAGGCTTCAGTCGACCGTGGCGACACTGGTTCCGCAGGTGGAGCGGATGGATCCACGGACCTTCGCCAAGGCGCTGGGCGCCGGCGAGGTGGCCTTGGGGACCGCGCTCATGCTGCCGATCGTGCCCGCCGCCGTTGCAGGTCTCGGCCTGTCGGCGTTCGCAGCTTCCATGCTCGCGACGCGACGGCCCGCCAACGGCCAGCACGCTGAGACGACCGGCGAACCCACGGCTCAGGCCATTCCGAACGCGACCGAAGCCTGGATGCTGGGTTCGGGCGTCAGTCTCCTGCTCGACGCTCTGACCACACCGGCGCACGACAAGAGCATCGAACTGTCGGCCAAGCTGCACGAGAAGTCAGCCGCCAGGAAGCGCCATCTGCGCCGCTCACGCCGCAAGGCCGCCGCCCTCGGTGCCCTGTCGGCCGCTCAACTGGGCGACAAGGCGCACATTGCAGGCGAACGGCTGCAGGTGGCCGGCGAGCGCGTGGGTGAACGGGTGACCGAACTGCGTGATGAGTACCAGCCGGTCGCGGCCAAGAAGCTCAAGAAGGCCAAGAAGAAGGCGCGCAAGCAGGCCAAGCAGGTCGCTGCCGCGGCTCGGGACTCTGCCGACAGCCTGAACGTTCGGCTTCATCAGGTCGCCAGCTGACCACGGGCGATTACTTGTAGAGCGGGACGGCGATGGTGTCGCCGGCCTGCAGCCCGCCGGCCGACTCGATCGAGTTGAGCCGCATGATGTCGTCAACCGTGTTGCGGATGTCGCCGTCGGGGTTGGCCTTGGCGGCGAGATCCCACAGCGTCTGACCCGGCTCGACGACGACCATCGTGGCCGGCACCGGGGCGCCGGGCTCATCGGTGGCCACCGTGGTGGAGCCGAGGACGACGCCCAACACCCCGAGCATCAGCACGGTGCTGACGAACACGGCGAGCCGGCCACGTCGCGTCAAACGCACGTCGGGCTCACGGCTCGCGGCTGCCGCCGGTGTCGGGACGACCGACAGGTGGCGCACCCGGTTGGCCCGCTGATTCTGCGCCGCTCGGTAGTCGGCCAGCTCCCGGTGCGGGCGGTAAGCCGGGTGCGTCGGGTGAACATGCTCCAGATCGAGGATGCTGCTCATGGTTGCCTCCTGGGGAAGATGAGGTCTTGCGGTGGATTTGGTGTGTTCGGCCGCTCACCCGCTCCCGTGTCACCTCGGGAAGGTGCTGTCATTCGATGGGAACGGATGTTCGATCGAACACATGTACGAGATTAGGGCGACCCACCGACAAAACCGTGGAGCGTTCGAACATACTTTCGCCAACGACATCGGTTTCGCTGGAATGCCAGTGATTATTCAATCGAACATACCGGCGAGTCGCGGCGTGTCATCCGGGATCGGCCATCGGCGAAGCGAGACGCCCGCCGGCGCCAACGCCGACTCTCGACGCCCCACCTCCGCGTGGGCCACACTCCGAACATGGCAACCAGCAACGAAGCGGTCATCGAGCGACTCATCGCCTGCATCAACGAACGACGTGTCGAGGTCATGGACGAGCTGTTCCACGACGACGCCACCATGGACTGGCCCCAATCGCGCGAACGAGTGCGCGGCGCCGCGAACCGACGAGCGATCTACCAGGCCTTCCCACAGCTCCCGACGATCACGCCCCGTCGGATGCTCAGCGCAGGCGACCTCGTCACCGCCGAAGCGACCCTCGACTACGACGGGCCGAAGTACGAAACGGTCTTCATCTTCGAGTTCCGCGACGGCAAGATCGCCAAGGAGACCGCCTACTGGAGCGAGCCGTTCGAAGCTCCCGAATGGCGAGCCGAATGGGTCGAGCGTTTCTAGCCGGCCAGGAACGCCACTAGCGCTTCGACGAACTGATCCTCGCGTTCGCGGTGCGGCCAGTGTCCGGCGCCGTCGATGATGCGGACGGTGCACGGCGCCGAGAATCGCCCGGGCGTCGCGGCGTAGGCGCGTTGGAACACCGGCGGGTCGTCCGCTCCCCCGACGATGAGCGCGGGCACCGCGATCTTCGGCCGGAAGAAGGAGTCGAGCGGGTTCAGCGCCTTGTAGTAGGCCAAGGCCCCCCGGAGAACTCGCTTGTCGCGGAGGACGTGCGCGGACTCGGCGACCGACTGCTCACGCGCCGGCCCATCCCAGTTGGGCGCCCAGCGCCGGTAGAGCCGGTCGACGAGCTTGAGATCGAAGGCGCGGGCAGTCAGTGCGGCCCACGGGAACTTGAAGTAGGCGAAATGCCGTCCGGCCAATGCCTCCCACGGCTTCGGCTTGATCGTCAGCGGATGCGGGATGCCGACCGGCACGATCTTGCTGACCCGCTCGGGGAACCCGGTGGCCGCCGCGTAGGCCAACGACGCGCCCCAGTCGTGTCCGACGACCACGGCTGACGGCTCCCCCAACGCGTCCAGCAGCAGCGCGACGTCGTCGGCCAGGTCGGCGGCGCGGAAACCGCGGTCGCTGAAGGTCGCCGGGTGGTAGCCCCTCAGATAGGGCGCGACCGTGCGGTAGCCCGCTTCGTTCAGACGCGCGCGGACCGAATCCCAGGACTCGGGGACGTCGGGGAATCCGTGGTACAGCACGACCACGGGGCCCTCACCGGAGTCGAGGTACCGGAAGGTTTGGCCGCCGGCTGACGCTTCGCGCCATTCTGTTGGTTTCGAAGGCTTGGCCACCTCAAGCACCGTGCGATCGCGCGGTGAACTCGACACGGCCACCCTTGGCAGGCACCAAAGTGACGCTGAGCAGCCTGGCCGGCTCGAGCGGCCCGGCCGGCTCCGGAACGGCCCGCGCCAGCACCTTGGCCAGAACGACCTCGAGTTCGAGTTGAGCCAGCGATGCACCCAGACAGCGCCGGGCGCCGCCGCCGAACGGCGTCAGGCCCCACGGGTCCGGCTTCTCCCCACCGGGCTCGACCAGGTGACGCTCCGGGATGAACGACTCCGGCTCCGGCCACACGGCAGGATCGAGATGGACGACGCAGAAGTTCGCTGCGACGAGCGCGCCGGCCGGCACCGGCTGGCCGCCCAGCGTCGTGTCACGCGTCGCCATGCGGATCGCGTCGAAGACCGGTGCGCGCAAACGCATCGACTCCTTGATCACCGCGCCCAAGTACTCGGTCGACCCGGCGTCCAGGTCGGCGATGAGCTTGTCCCGCTTGTCCGGGTTGTGGGCCAAGAAGTGCAACGTCCAGGCGAGGGCGGTCGCGGTCGTCTCGTGACCCGCCACGACGAGCCCCTTGAGCTCGTCTCGCAGCTCTTCGTCGGTGAAGCCGTTGCTGTCCTCGTCGCGCGCGGACAGCAGGACCGAGAGAACGTCCTCCTTGTTCTCCGCGTCGGGGTCGGCGCGACGGGCGATTATCTCCTCGGTCAGCAGGTCGTCGACGGCCTTGCGACGCGCTGCCAACAGCCCGCCGGGCGAGAACCTGCCGAAGTCGCGCCCGATCGGGTCGGGCAGGAACATGATCGACGCGACTCTGGGGTTCATCAGTCCGTCGAGTGCAGCGCGGTAGACGTCGCGGCGCTCGGCGCTCTCGATGCCGAAGACCACCCGCAGGATCACGTCGAGCGTCAGCCGCTGCGCCCACGGACGCACCGCCAGAGGACCGGACTCGAGCAGCGCGGGCAGCTGCCCCTCGGTGAGGTCACCGATGGCCGACGTCCACTGCGCGATCTTCGCGCCGTGGAACGGGGGCATCAGCAGCTTGCGATTGCGGGCGTGCTTCGGCGACGGCGTCAGGATCAGCGAATGCCGTCCGACGATCGGCGCAATGAGCTCGGCTGCGTCGCCGGCGGCGAACAGCTCGTGGTTCGTGAGAACCTCGCGGTTCGTCTCCAGATCGGCGGCACACACGATGCCGCCGGGATGGTTGAGCATCCGCAGCGTGTAGACCGGGCCGATCTTGTCGCGCGCTCCCGTGAGCTGACCGACGGGGTCGTGCTGCAGCAGGGCGGTGGCAATGATCCGGTTGTGGTGCAGGGACGGCGGGAACCGTTTGGGATCCCAGGCCGGATCCGGCAGCGGACGAATCCATTTCTCGGGCGCAGGCGCAGCGGTCGTACTCACGGTTCGGAGTCTAGGTCCGGCCGATTCCGCCACGCCGAAACGTTTGAAAGATCACACTGACAAACAGCCCCTTGCGACGGCATACTGGAAACTAGAACGTGTTCTAGATTGGGTGACCTCTGCATGTACGACTTCGAGGACGAGAAGCCGTCCGGCGCGATCGCGGCCAAGCCGCCACATCGTGCACTCCTGTTCCTGGAGGCTCCGCGGTTCGCCGGCGAACTCGCGGCGTCCCACGCGCTTGACCTCTTCGCCCCGCGCCAACCGAGCGGCGAGGGGCGACCGGTACTGGTCATCCCCGGCTTCCGGGCCAACGACCGGCTGACCGGGCGCGTGCGCAAGCACCTCATGCGGCACGACTTCCGGGTCCACGGCTGGGGGCTCGGCCCGAACGTCGGCCTCACCGACACCCTGATCGACGGCCTGGTCGAGCGCTTCGAGAGCCTGCACAAGCAGTACGACGCGCCCGTGAGCGTCGTCGGCTGGAGCTTCGGCGGGGTGCTGGCCCGCTGGCTCGCACACACCTATCCCGACGACGTCCGGCAGATCATCTGCCTCGGCTCACCGTGGCGGGCGGAGGGCGAGAAGACGCGGGCGACAGCCATGTTCGAGCGCGCCCGCCGCAAGCACGGCATCTCCGACCGCGCCCGTCCGATGATCGAGCTGGTGCGCGGCCCGGTGCCGGTGCCGTGCACCGCTGTCTACTCCAAGTCCGACGGCATCGTGCCGTGGGCCGGGTGCGCGGTCGACCCCTCGGTCACTCCCCCGGCCGAGAACATCGTCGTCCGCAGCAGCCACGCCGGCATGGTCGCGAACCCGCTCGTGCTCGACGTCGTCGTCGATCGGCTATGCCAGGACCCCGACAACTGGCAGGCGTTCTCGTGGCGCCGGGCCCTGAGCCGCAAGTGGGCCGCAAAGAACTCCGCGCAGCAGGAAGCAGCACCCCGATGAGTGACGCCCTCGCCAAACGCGACCCCACCTACGTGGCCAAGGTGCTGCCGTTCCTGAAGCTGGCCATGAAGGGGTACTTCCGCTCCGAGGTGCGCGGCATGGAGCGGGTGCCACCGGGTGGCGCCCTCATGGTCGGCAACCATTCCGGCGGCATCCTCGCCATGGATGTGCCGATCGTCGCCGTGGAGTTCTTCGAGAAGTTCGGCACGGATCGCCCGCTCTACTGCCTGGCGCACGACATGCTGTTCACCGGCATCAACGGCCCGATCATGCGCAAGTTCGGGTTCGTGCCGGCTCGACGTGAGTCCGCCCACGACGTGCTGACCTCCGGCGCGGTGACCATCGTGTTTCCCGGCGGCGACTACGACTCGTTCCGTCCGACGCTGCGCGCCAACGTCATCGACTTCGACGGTCGCACCGGATACGCCCGCACCGCACTGGAAGCCGGCGTGCCCATCGTCCCGTTCGTCTCGATCGGCGGCCAGGAGGCGCAGTTCCACCTCACGCGCGGCCGATGGCTGGGTCGGCACTCCCCGTTCCGCCGGTTCATGCGCAGCGATCTCCTCCCGCTCTCGGTCGGTTTCCCGTTCGGGCTGGTGCCGGCCGGGCTCAACGTGCCGCTGCCGACCAAGATCGTCACCCAGGTGCTCGAACCCATCGACATCGAGGCCGAGTTCGGCCCCGACCCCGACATCGCCGAAGTGGACGCGGTGGTGCGGGCCCGGATGCAGGCGGCGTTGGACGCGCTCGCCCGCGAACGCAGGTTCCCGGTGCTCGGATGAGGCGATCCACGTGACACGGCACCGCACCGCTCTGGGTCGCAAGCTCTGGGCGACGCGGCATCTGCTGCGCAGCCGGATGATCGCGCCGATGGCCCCGACCCGATACCTCGGCATGGCGCGGATCCTGCGCGCCTGTGGGCCGCACGCGACCACGGGGTTTGCACTGGCCGCCAACCGCAACCCGAACAGAACCGGGCTCATCGACGAGCGCGGGTCGCTGACCTGGCGCGAGCTCCAGGAGCGCGCGGACGCCCTCGCCGTCGGGCTGACGGCCTTCGAAGGCACCTCGCCGAAGGCCGTCGCCATCTTGTGCCGCAACCACCGCGGGTTCGTCGATGCGCTGCTGGCCGCAAGTCGGCTCGGCGCGTCCAGCCTGCTGCTCAACACCGGGTTCTCGGCACCACAGCTCGCGGACGTGCTCGAGCGGGAGGGCGCGACGCTCATCATCTACGACGAGGAGTTCGCCGGACTCGTCGATGAAGCCCGTGGTCGCATCCCCGGCCTGACCGAGGTGCTGAGCTGGGTCGACGACGAAGCTGCCGAGCGTCCACTGCCGACCGCCGATGAGCTCATCGAAGCCCATCGTGGCCAGCGTCCTCCGCAGGTGCGACCGGGCAAGGTGGTGCTGCTGACGTCGGGCACGACCGGCACCCCGAAGGGCGCCAACCGCAGCGGTGGTGGGCCCGAGGAACTCGCCGCGATGCTCGAACGGATTCCGTGGCACGGTGGCGAGACCGTCGTCGTGGCGGCTCCGACGTTCCACGCGTGGGGCTTCGGCCAGCTCGCCATCGCGGCCACCATGGCCAACACCGTGGTCCTGCGTCGCAAGTTCGACCCCGCGGCCATCCTCGCGCTGGTGGAGGAACATCACGCGTCGGGCCTTGCCGTGGTCCCGGTGATGATCGAGCGCATCATGGAGCTGCCCGACAGCGAGCTCGACAAGTTCACCCTCAAGGACCTGCGCTTCGTCTCGGCCAGCGGGTCCCGGATGCGCAGCGAGGCCGTGCGCGCGTTCATGGATCGCTTCGGCGACAAGATCTACAACAGCTACAACGCCACCGAGGCGGGCCAGATCAGCGTGGCCTCCCCCGCCGACCTGCGATACGCACCCGAAACGGCCGGCCGGCCGGTCACCGGAACAACGGTGCGGCTGGTCGACGACGACGGCAACGACGTGCCGCTCGGCGAGGTCGGCCGCATCATCCTGCGCGGCGCGTCGGAGTTCGACGGCTACACCACCGGCGACACCAAGGCCTCGCTCGACGGCTGGATGGTCTCCGGTGACGTCGGCCGGATGGATGCCGACGGCCGGCTCTACGTCGTCGGCCGCGACGACGACATGATCGTCTCCGGCGGAGAGAACGTGTACCCGGTCGAGGTGGAGCGCGCCATCGGCGCATTGCCCAGCGTGCGCGAGGTCGTCGTCGTCGGCGTCGACGACGAGGCGTTCGGGCAGCGGTTGGCGGCGTACGTCGTGCCGTCCTCTCCGGATGCGCTGGATGCTGATGCCATCCGTATCCACGTGAAGTCCCAGCTGGCCGGGTACAAGGTGCCGCGCGACGTGGTCTTCCTCGCCGAGCTCCCCCGCAACGCGTCCGGCAAGGTCGTCGTCCGGGACCTGCCGGGGGTGTCCGCGTGACGAAAGTCAGCCCCACCCTGAACGCTGTCGCAGGCAACCTGCGGACGATGAGCGACGTCACGCGCATGAGCGGCGCCGACGCCGGTTTCCTCTATATGGAGACGCCGGACATGCACATGCACACGCTCAAGATCGCGCTCCTCGATCCGTCGCCGGACATGACGTTCGACAACCTGGTGCGCGCGACGTTCTATCGGCTCCGGCGGATGCCGGCCCTGCGCCGCAAGGTCGTGCCGGTCCCGTTCTCGCTGAACCACCCGGTCCTCGTCACCCAGCGCCGGCTCGACCCGAAGCGGCACTTCTTCCGCCACGACATCGGGGGTACCGGCAGCATGCGGGACTTCGAGCGGGTCGTCGGCGAGATCGCCAGCACGCCGCTGAAGCGGGACGTGCCGCTGTGGGAGATCCACCTCTGCGAGGGGTTCGCCGACGGCAAGGTCGGCATCGTCGGCAAGATCCACCACGCGGTGGCCGACGGCCTGGCCGCCAACGCGATGCTGGCGAACATCATGGACGTCACGTCCGCCGATCTCCGACCCGGATTCGTCTCGGAGGGGACCCAAGGCGGCCTGATCCCCTCACCCGTCCAGCTCGTGCGAAGTGCCGTCCGCGACGCCTTCGCCCAGATCGCGGTCATTCCCGGCCTGATCAGACGCACGTGGCGGGCCGTGAGCAGCATGCTGAGCTACCGCAAGTACGAGGCCGAAGGCGTGCCCGTGCCGGTGAAGGACACACCGCGCGTCTCGTTCAACGGGCCGCTGACGCCCCGCCGGTCGTTCGCCACCGTCAGCCTTCCGCTCGCCGATCTCAAGGCCGTGCGGAGCCGGCACGCCGACATCGATGGCCTGACCCTCAACGACGTCGTTCTCGCGGTGACGTCAGGTGCACTGCGGCGCTGGCTTGAGGCACACGACGAACATCCGTCCGGATCACTGGTGGCCGGCGTGCCGATCGGGCTGGACGCCGCCGGTGCCGACCCGCGACTGTTCGGCAACAACGTCACGAACATGTTCACCACCTTGGCCACCGACGCCGACGACCCGGCCGATCGGCTGCGCCGGATCTCGGTGACTGCTCGCCACGCCAAGGTGATGCAGCAGCATCTGGGCACGTCGCTGGTCGAGTGGTCACAGTTCACCCCGCCGGCGCCGGTCGCCGCGCTGATGCGCGCCTACAGCCGGCGCGGTGGTGCCCGCTTTCACGCAGCCCCGTTCTCGGCCATCGTCTCCAACGTCCCGGGACCGCGGGAGCGGCTCAAGGTCGGTGGGGCGCAGCTGGCCGACGTGTTCAGCGTCGGCCCCCTGATCGAGGGCATCGGACTCAACGTGACGGTGTGGTCGTACGTCGACCGGATGAACTTCTCGCTGCTCGCCTGCCCGGACCTGTTGCCCGACGTCGAGGTGCTCGCGTCGTACTTCCCGGCCGCGTTGGCTGAATTGCTGAGGGATCAAGAGCACGATTTGAAGAGCGGTACCGACGAGGAGACGGCATGACGTTCGAGACCATCGGCAGGGCAACCACCCGGGCCAGCCGCGCGACCGGCAACGCGGCCCGGATCGCGTTCGCCCACGGGCTCCGGATGCTTGCCGACCAGGCGACGCCGAACATCCCGGTCCCGCCCCACGCGGGTGCCGTGGACCTGCCCGGGCGCGGGACGACGCATGTGCTCGACCTGCCCGGACCCACGCCCGATGCCCCGGTTGTGCTGCTCATGCACGGCATCGCCACCACCGGGTCGCTCACCTGGTTCACCGTCCTGGAGGACCTGCAGCGCAACTACCGGGTGGTGACCTTCGACCAGCGCTGGCACGGCCGGGGCATCCGGTCGGCCGAGTTCCTGCTCCAGGACTGCGCGGATGACGCCGTCGCCGTCCTCGACGCGCTGGGCATCGACCAGGCCGTCGTCGTCGGCTACTCGATGGGCGGCGCGACGGCGCAACTCCTGTGGAATCGTCACCCGGAGCGGGTGGCCGGACTGGTGCTCTGTTCGACGTCGGCGCTCTGGGAAGGGCACATCGGCGAACGGGTCTTCTTCCGCACCCTGAGCGTGGCCAGCAAGGGCCTGATCTCGGTGGCTGCCGACCGGGTGCAGATGCACGCCGATTCGGTGCCGCCGCCGTCGGACGAGATCGCCGAGGCCGGGCTCCGCGCGTGGGCGATGTCCGAGCTGCGGGCCACCAGCCTGTGGTCGCTGCCCATCGTGATGGCCGAGCTGGGTCGCTTCAACGCGACGGACTGGATCGGCGGCATCACCGTGCCGACCGGCGTGCTGGTGACGTCGCACGACAAGGCGATCCCGACCGCGCGACAGCTGCAGCTGGCCGATGCCATTCCGGGCGCGATCATGCGTTTCGCGCCGGGCGGGCACACGTCGCTGGTCTTCGACCTGAAGCACTGGAAGCCGGTGTTCCTGGATCTCGTCGACGACGTCGTCCGACGCGTCGCCGTCGACTCAGCCGCCTGACCCCTTCCGGCTAGCGCGACTTCTTCAGCTTGCGGCGTCCGACCCGGCGCATCACCGGCTCGAAGTAGGCGAACTGCCCCGGTGTCACCGACGCGAACCGCATCATGACGCCGCGGCTGACCGGGAGCGTCCGGTAGACCCGCTTGGTCCCGAACATGTCCACCAGCGCCCGCGCGACCTGCTGCGGCTGCAGGAAGGTGCCGGAGCGGACCAGTTCCTTGGCCTCCCCGCCTTCGCGCATGTCGGCGACCATCTTGGTGTCGACGCCGTCGGGGCAGATCGCGTGGACCCGGATCTTGTCCTTCCGGAGCTCGGCCGCCAGCGAGGTCGCCAGCGACAGCGCCGCAGCCTTCGTCGCCGCATACAGGCTCAGGCCGGGTACCGGGCCGTGCGCAGAGAGCGAAGCGACGATGCCGATGTCGCCGCCCTTGACGCCCTCCTTCGCCTGCTCCCGGAAGACGTCGGTGGCGACCCGACTGCCCCACACGACGCCCAGCACATTGACGTCGATCAACAGGTGGATCTGGTCCTCGGTGAGGTTCTGCAGCGTCTCATCGAAGGCGACGCCGGCGTTGCAGACGAACGCGCCCAGGGGGGCCAGCCGGCGGGCCTCCTCCACGACGCCACGCGTGGCGTGGGCGTCACGGACGTCGAGGCCGAACGCCAGTGGTGCACCGATCTCGGCGGCGGTCGTCTTGGCGGCGTCCTCGTCGAGGTCGGTGACGACGACCTGATAGCCGCGACCCAGCAGCTCGATCGCCAGTGCCCGGCCGATTCCTCGACCGGCGCCCGTCACGACCGCCGAACGCGGCTTGCCCGGTCTGATCACGTCCTTTGCCATGTCCGGAGCGTAGCGCCGAGGCGACTTCGCGAGTCACTCCTGGGCGACGACCTCAATCACCGGGCGCGAACCGCCCCATCGCCAGCGCACTTTCGCGCAGCCGATCCGGGAACCCGGGCCCCAGGTGCGGCCTGACGTCGGCCAGCTCAAGCGGCTCACCGCACTCGCCGCAGACGACCGCGGCCTGCGCGTCGTGGCCACAGGCGGTGTGCCGGAGCAGGACAGGCGGGCCGTCGCTCGACGCCAACCAGCGGTCGCCCCAGGCCATCATGGCCGCGAGCACCGGGAAGAGCTCGCGTCCCTTCGCGGTCAGGACGTAGTCGAACCGAGGCGGGTTCTGCTGATAGGCCTTCCGCTCGAGCAGCCCTTCGTCGACGAGGCGGCCGAGCCGCTGGCTCAGCACGTTGCGGCCGATACCGAGGACGCGCTCGAAGTCGTCGAACCGCGTCGTGCCGTAGAACGCCTCACGCAGCACCATGGGCGTCCAGCCGTCGCCGATGAGATCGACCGTGCGCGCGATCGAGCACGGCCAGTTCGCGAACGAGGTGCGCTTCACAGGACGTCGATCCGGGCCAGGACATGCTTGTGCAGCGGGATGCCGGACAGCTCGTCGCGATTGTCGCTGGAGGTGAGCTCGTTCGGCGCGATGCCGACCGTGTCGGCCGTGCCGGAGGTCAGGCCGAGGCCGTTGGGCAGCGAAATGTGCCCGCGGCGCATCCGCGGGTTTGGTTCAACGGCCACGTCGACCGAGCCCCGCTGCGTCGAGAGGCGGACCATGGCGCCTGCCTCCACCCCGAGCGCGGCTGCGTCGGCCTCGCTGAGCCGAAGAGCCCCGCCGGCGTCGCGCTTGCGCCAGGCGGGATCGCGGATGATCGTGTTCGCAGTGAAGGCACGGCGTTCACCGGCCGACAGCACGAACGGCCATTCGTCGTCGACGTCCGGTCTCGGCCGATCGGCCAGCCGGGCGACTTCGCCCAGCAGCTCGGGGAGGTCGAGCTGGATCTTCCGGTCGCCCAGGCGGCGCCAGGTCTCGTCCTCGGTGTCATCAGTCGTCACGATGCCCGAGCGCCCGTCGAGGATGGCCCGGAACAGGTTCTCGCCGGCTTCCAGACCCTCCCCGTGGCCGGCACGCTGGACGCCGATCGGGTTGGCCATCGCGAACTGGAAGGCCAGCGGCCACAGCACAGCGGCCGCAGCCGCGTCGTCCGGCAGCGTCGGCCCGAGGGTGCGGTACAGCAGCACCGGTGCGAGCTTGCGCAACCGCGGATCCGCGACGGCCCCGAGAAACGCCTCCGCGAACGTGCCGTCGGCGACTGCTTGGCGCAGCGGCGCGTAGTCGTCATCGGTGAGGGCGCCGGATGCCTCGACCAGCCGGGCATGGATCTCCGGCTCCGACAGGACGCCGTCGGGAGCCGCCACGACCGGATGCCGCAGGTGGAAGATGTTCTTCGGGAAGTCGAAGTTGAAGAACGTCGCCTCGTACTTCTCGAACTGGGTGGACGCGGGCAGGACGTAGTCGGCGAGCCGAGCCGTCTCGGTCATGGCGACGTCGATGACGACGACGCAGTCGAGGGCCTGCAACGCTTCGCGCATCCGCGGCGAGTCGGCCAGCGAGTGGGCCGGGTTGGCGCTCTCGACCAGCATGGCGCGATAACGCAGCGGATGATCGGTGAGGATCTCCTCCGGAATCACGTTGCACGGCACCAGGCCGCTGATGATCGGCGCACCGGCCACCGGGCTGCGCGGCAGTTCGTCGGACGGGAGCCCCCGGTCACGCCCGATCGAGGTCAGGTTGGAGAACACGTACTGCCCGCCGCGCTTGCCGAGATTGCCGGTCAGCAGCCAGACCAGCTTCTCGACGTAGCTGACCAGGGTGGAGTCCCGGTTCATCTGCACCCCGAGGTCCTCGAGCACCGCGACCGAGGACGCGGCCGCGATCCGACGGGCGGCCGCGCGGACGAGTTCCGGGTCGAGGTCGGCGATCGCGCAGTAGTCGTCGATCGGGGCCTGCTTCAGGACACCGACGACGTTCGCCACGCCTTCGGGATCGGCGTGCTCGTCCAGCCACGGCTGGTCGATCAGGTCCTCCTGCACCAGCACCGCCGCAAGAGCGGTCACGGCATAGACGTCGGTTCCCGGGCGGACCTGCAGGTGGAAGTCAGCGAGGTCGGCGGTCTCCGTGCGCACCGGGTCGATGACGATCATCGAGCGGTCGGGGTCCTTGCCGATGTCCTTGAGCACCGAGCGGGCCCGTGGGAATCCATGTGACTGGTACGGGTTCTTGCCAATGAAGACGGCGACCTCGCAGTGCTCGACGTCCGCGCGGTGGGGTGCGCCGACCATCCGTGCCGCCACCCAGAACTCACCGGTCTTCTCCTGGGCGAGCGCGCTGGAGCGGTACTTGATCCCGAACGCGGCGTGGGTGGCACCGGCGTAGGCGCCGCCCAGATGGTTCCCCTGGCCGCCGCCGCCGTAGTAGAAGATCGACTCCCCGCCGTGTGCATCGCGAACGGCCCCGAGGCGTTCGGCCACTTCGCTGATCGCGGTGTCCCAGTCGATCTCCTCGAAGCTGCCGTCACTGCGCCGACGCAATGGCGAGGTGACGCGGTCGGAGCGGCCGTTCTGGTAGGCGTCCAGTTGGAGGGCCTTGTTGCAGGTGTAGCCCTGCGACGCCGGGTGCTGCTTGTCGCCGCGGATCTTGGCGAACGTGCGCTGGTCCGCGCCGAGTTGGACCTCGATGCCGCAGTTGCACTCGCACAGGATGCAGGCGGTCGGATGCCAGTCGGCCGTGGTCGCTGCGTCATCGGTGAGCGTCATGCCGGAACCTCCACGTCGGATACGTCTGTGCCGACGCTAGCGGAGTGCGTTCAATAACGAAACCCACCTGGCGACACGCGGTCGAACATATGTTTGACTCTTGCGATCGCCCGACCTACGGTGAATCCATGAGCGACGAGGACTTCTCCAGCGCAGGCGCGCACGCCGATGAGCACTCCGACGAGCACGCCGAACATCACAAGCGCGGCCGCCCCAAGGGCTCCAAGAACTCACTGCGCGAGCTCCCGGACGGCCCGGTCGACGAGATGACCGGGCTCACCCAGCGTCAGCAGATGGTGTTGATCTTCCTGCGCGAAGAGATCGCCAAGCGCGGCTACCCGCCCAGCATGCGCGAGATCGGCGCGGCGGTCGGGCTGGCGTCGACGTCGTCGGTGTCCCACCAGCTGCGCGTCCTCGAGCAGCTCGGCTACGTCAAGCGCGACGCCAACCGGCCACGCGCCCTAGAGATCTTCCTACCCGAGGTGCTGCAGGCGCGGCTCAAGCTCCGGCACGAGGAGAGCGGCGACGACACCGGGATAGGTGACGAGCGGCCCGAGGCCACCTACGTCCCCGTGCTCGGCCGCATCGCGGCCGGCGGGCCGATCCTGGCCGAGGAGCGGGTCGAGGAGATCATGCCGATGCCGCGCTCACTCGTCGGCGACGGCACCCTGTTCAT